>DOIV01000218.1:0-857 GCA_003511845.1 Flavobacteriaceae bacterium
ATATCATGAAAACACAAATAACAATACTAGTATTGCTTTTTACATTAAATACAATTTATGTAAATGCACAAATAAACGCCTCTAAAAACAATACCATAAAGAACATAAAATTCAATAAAAAAGATAAGTTTAAAAATCTGAAATTAATTACAGGTGGCAACAGAGGTTTTGTATATCAAGAAGACAATTTAAAGAAAAGATTATCTAATGCAGAAATTATTTTTAAAAGCGAAGATGGTAAGCGTACCCATAAAGTTAAAACAGATAAATATGGTAATTATAAAATACTATTAAAACCGGGTAGGTATTTAGTTACTGTTAAACATAGTGGTTATAAAAATTATTCTACAGCTCCAGGGTATTCTGTGGTAAATAGCAAGTATGGTACATTTAATATACCCTTAAAAAGGCAAACCCATAACATTGTTGCTGTTTTTAATAACAAAACAAAAAAAATAATTGATGTTGTATTACTCAACAAAAAAAATAAACGTGGCTTAGCTAAACGTAAAAACACAACCTTATTTTATGGTAAAATAAACGGTAAAATAAATGCTAAAGGCACTACGCTTAATATCAATTTAGAAAAGCAATTTGTCCTTGGAGATCAATTTCTTCCAGGGGATATGTTTATCCCTGGTGATCAGTTTATCCCTGGTGATCAGTTTGTTCCAGGAGATCAGTTTAAAATACATAATACTGAGTTTAAAGTACTAAAAAAGAGCAAGACAACATTAAAAATAATTGTGCTTTAGTAATTGATAAAATGTAATTGCACTTGACAGCATAATGTCATTCAGAGGGAGGCACTCCGAGTACTCGGGCAAGAATCTCACAAAAAGATAATTTAAAATATT
>DOIV01000218.1:1192-4246 GCA_003511845.1 Flavobacteriaceae bacterium
CACAAATAACAATACTAGTATTACTTTTTACATTAAATACAATTTATGTAAATGCACAAATAAATACACCCAAAAACAATACCGTAAAGAACATAAAATTCAATAAAACAGATAAGCTTAAAAATCTGAAATTAATTACAGGTGGCAACAGAGGTTTTGTATATCAAGAAGGTAATTTAAAGAAAAAGATACCAAATGCAGAAATCACTTTTAAGAGCGAAGATGGTAAGATTACTAAAAAGATTAAGACAGATAGTTATGGTAATTATAAAATAACACTAAAGCCTGGCAGATATGTTGTTACTGTTACTCACTATAAATACACGTTTTATACTACAGTTTCAGGATTTGTTGTGGTAAATGATAAGTTTGGTACTTTTAATATTCCATTAAAACGACCATTAATAAAAAACAACGAAATTGTTAGTGTTTTTGATAGCAAAACAAAAAAATTAAAAAAGCACATTCGACATGAGAAAATTAGTAACTATAAAAAAAACGACCCAAATTCCATATTCATTTATACTACCCTACAAAAACTAAAAGGAGGCCCACTAACAATGATACTCCATCTTGACAAGCAGTATATTCCCAGAAATAAATCTCGGTTAAACCCCTCAAAAACACCTACAAAAACAAAGCCATTTGTTCCTAACCATAAGTTTATGAAAGGTGATTTCTTTGAGTTTAATAATCAAAGATATAAAGTGCTCAGCAGCAATATAAAAGAAATAAAACTACTTAAAGTGGCTTAAAAAATACAACCAATATAGGTATGAAAACTTACGTCTTAGTATTAAGTGTTCTTATTTGTTTAACAGCTTTCAGTTGCTCAACAGCATCGAAAATTAGTAAGCGGTCAAATCATAATAAATCATCGTGTAAGGACTTAGTGTGGTATCATTTTATTAATGATAAACCAAATAAGTATTATTTAGATAGTGCTAAAAAAGTTGCTAAAAAGTGGGGCTTTAAAATTGTTTATGAATTAGGGAGTGGTGCTAACTCTGATGAGGATAAACAAAGGAAAGTTATAAGTAAAGAAAAAAGCATCCCTCTATTTAAATGTTTAACTAAAAATTACGGAGAAAACTGGAGAAATAAATTTAGAGAAGAAGTCAAAATTGAAATTAATCAATAAGTGCTTTATTTACAGCAACCCAAAAAGTCGGAATAAATCGAAAAAAGACTTAAAACAGGAGTAGATAAAAAAGTAAAACTAGATTATTATGAAAATTAAATTATTATCCATTAGCATTCTAAGTGTATTTTTAATAGTAACATCTTGCAGTAAAGCGGAGTCTGATAATGGCTCACAAAATACTAAACATTTTCTAACCGCTAAAATTAATGGTGTAGCTATTTCTGTTGATTTACCCCTAGTGTATCCCATAGATAAAGATGCAGATGGTTATTTAATCAGTGCCTCTGCGAGACCTTTGGTATAGGTATTGGTTTAAATCAGCCTGTTGCTTTAGGAACATTCGCAATTAAGACAGGAGAACTAGTTCCACAATTACGTTATACAGAAACTTCTGCTACAAGTGCAAAATTTTGGGAAGCTTATGATAAATTCGGATCAGGTACTATTACAATAACGGCAATCAATGAAAAGTCTATAGAGGGTACATTTTCGTTTACAGGTATAAATAGAAAAGATGATACAACAAAAGAGATTACTGATGGAAAATTTAAAGCTAAAAAAATGTAAACATGAAAAAATATTCACCATCATATTACCATTGCTAATAATACTAACATGCAATTGTTCTAATGCTAAAAAAAATAAAGGCAGTAATGAGGTAAAGCAATCTAAGACTGAGACCTTTATGAGTGCAAAGATAAATGGTGTAAACTTTTACTCAGATAACCCTACTTATCTTAAAATAGGTGATTTTATCAGTATAAAAGGGAAAAGTAAAGATAAAACCGAAATAATCAGACTTCAAATAAGATATGATAATAGTTCAACAACCTACACCGTTGATAAAAAGACGAATAATAAAGGCAATATGATATATACGTATAATAAAGAGCATTGGATAACCTCAAAACATAGAGGAGAAGGTGCAATTATATTAACAGAAAAAGGTGGTTATTTAATAGGTGAATTTTCTTTTACAGGAGATTCTGGCAGCAATACTAAACAAATTACTGATGGTAAATTCAAAGTAAAAATGAAGAAATAAAACACTAAATCTATCGATAAAATGAAAACTAAAATTCATATACTATTCTTGTTGGTATTTTCACTATTTCAATCTTGTAAAGCACAGCAAATGCCAACTGCTTTACCTAAAGTTGAAAACCATCTTAAAGGAGAACTAGATTATACACATGAAGCTTTAGAGCTCGTTGATAGGCAAGATAATGGTGAAGAAATTAGTTTAGGAAAAATAGATAAAGCAGGTATAATTCATTTCTATTTACCTGAATTTAATATTAAAGCACTATATGATAGCATTCCTTTACAACCTTATAAATTACAGGGATGGCTATCAATGAAAAACTGTAAAGATAAGGATGCTTTTGCTAAAACACCTTTTGATAATCTGTATTCAAAAAAATACGTCCTGTACGTAAAAAAATATGGAACAAAAGTAGCCGTTTTAGAAGCGGTGAGTGATGAAGAAAAAACAAAGAATAATGGACATGGATTAGGTAGCACCTATTCTTGGTTTTATATTGATAAAGCCATTGATTATAAAGATGAATGTATTAAAACATTTTTTAGTAGTGGTGCTATTGAAGCTACTGTTAATGTAAACATCCAATTTGAAAAAGGTTGGAATTTTATAGAAGAAAATCAAATAGCAGTTCGAGCATATGATAATTCTAAAATCACTCAACCAGAAAAAATACAATTTACCAAAACTTCACCTGAATCTAAAAAAGTAAAATGGTTTTTAAGACAAATACAGAGTGATGGAACAATACAAATCGCTAAAAAATTAGACAATTTTACGCCTCTAACAAAAGCACAATTTGAAAAATGGGTACCAAATAAACTAGGTGATTTATCACTAACTACAAACGAGCATGGCAATCCACCTA
>DOIV01000091.1 GCA_003511845.1 Flavobacteriaceae bacterium
TTGTAAAGGTAGTATTTTTTTTTATATTCTCTAAAAACACAGCCACACCATCATCAATATTTGATAATGTTGTTTTATCTGCAATAGCGAGTACTTTATGTTTAGCATTTTGAACTGCAATACCTAGTCCGACCGATTTCAGCATTTCTATGTCATTATAATTGTCACCAAAAGCCAAGACATCATTTAAATCAAGATTAGAGTAATTGGCTTTTAATAAAAATTCAATTGCCGTTTTTTTAGAAATTTCTGCATGCGATATTTCTAAATAGGTAGCTTTTGATCGGTAACCAATAATAGTGTTAGAAAACTTTTCTTTTAGAAAAGACACCAAAAGAATCAATTTCATGTTCATCACCCATACACATAATTTTATGAGCACCTTTTCCTTCTTTTTTCCATGTAGAAATAGTGTTTTTTATCGGCTGTACTTGTGGTGTAACTTTGGTGTTGTTTTGCTCTCGTTTTGCCCAATAATCCATACTTGGTACGTACCATTCGTCATTGTGGTATAAACTTAAATGAAGGTTAGTGTTACAACAAAACTCATCAATTGAAGCAATGCTGTCTGTGTTAATTTCTGTGCTGTGTAGTACTTTGCCTCCGTTTACAATTAATCTGCCATTATAGGCAATCAATGGTAAGTGAGTGATGTCAAGCTCTTTTTATAAATGGACCATGGCTTGAGGCATTCTAGACGAAATTAAGATAAAAGAAATATCCCTATGGTTTTTTATTGTAGCAATAGTCCTAGTTGAAAGTTCTCTGTCTTTATTTAAAAGTGTACCGTCAATATCTGAACAAATTAATTTTGTTTTCATTATGTTTACGTATTCTTTTTTGTCTAAAAACCCTTCCGTCTTACATCTATTAGTCTTGCGTCTTGTATCTATTTGGTCTTGTATCTATTTAATAACCCCGCTCTTTTTAACAAGGCATCGCTATTTGGTTTTTTTCCGCGGAAGCGTTTGTACAATACCATTGGTTTTTCTGTTCCTCCTTTTGAAAGGATATTATCTACAAGTTTTTTAGCAGTTTCTGTATTAAAAACACCAGTTTCTTTAAAAGCCTCAAAAGCATCAGCATCTAGTACTTCCGCCCATTTGTAGGAATAATAACCACTAGAATAACCACCTTGAAAAATATGAGAAAATGCAGTACTCATACAGTTTTCTATAACATCAGGATAGAGATTTGTACCTTTAAAAGCTTCATTTTCAAATTCCTTGACAGATTTTATGGTCTCTGGAGATTCGCCACCGTGCCAAGACATATCTAGCAATCCGAAACTCAATTGTCGTAAAGTTTGTATGCCTTCTAAAAAGCTAGAAGATTCTTTTATTTTCTGTACCATTTCCATAGGGATAGGTTCATTAGTTTCATAATGTTTGGCAAAGAGGTCTAAAGCTTCTTTTTCATAACACCAGTTTTCTAATAACTGACTGGGTAACTCAACAAAATCCCATGACACACTAGTGCCTGATAGGCTAGGGTAGGTGGTGTTGGCAAGCATTCCGTGTAGTGCATGTCCGAATTCATGAAACAATGTCGTTACTTCATTAAAGGTCAATAATGACGGTTTTGTTTCCGTTGGTTTGGTGAAATTACAAACAATAGAAATGTGTGGACGAGAATTCTCACCATCTTTTTTCCATTGGCTTTTATAAGAAGTCATCCATGCTCCGTTTCTTTTTCCTTTTCTAGGAAAAAAATCAGCATAAAAAACAGCAATAAAATCGTCATTAGTATTGGTTACTTCATATGTTTTTACCTCTTCATGGTATTTGTCAATAGTAGTGACTTCTTTAAATTGTAAATCAAATAATTTATTGGCAATAGTAAAAACGCCATCAATTACATTTTCTAATTTAAAATAGGGTTTTAAGGCTTCTTGATCTAAATTAAACAATTCCTTTTTTAGTTTTTCTGAGTAGTAAGCACCGTCCCATTTTTGGAGTTGTTCAATACCGTCTTTTTTAGCAAAAGCGGATAGTTGCTCAAACTCTCGTTGGGCGGCAGGTTTTGCCTTGGCTAGTAATTCATTTGAAAAAGAGATTACTTTTTCAGGTGTTTCAGCCATGCGTTCTTCCAATACAAAATGAGCATGTGTTTGATAGCCTAATAAATTTGCTCGCTGATGGCGGAGTTTTATAATGTCTAAAACAATTTGTTGATTGTCGTTCTTGTTATTTTGAAAAGCCCTTGCACCAAAGGATTTTGCTAACTGTTCACGAAGTTTTCTATCGTCTGCATAGGTCATAAAAGGAACATAGCTAGGGTAGTCTAAAGTGATTACCCAGCCTTCTTTGTTCTTGCTTTTTGCAATTGCTTTTGCGGCTTCAATAGCTCCTTCTGGCAATCCTTTTAGTTGATTTTCATCTATAATATGAAATTCAAAAGCATTGGTTTCTGCCAATACATTTTCGCCAAATTGTAAGGATAGTTTTGAGAGTTGTTTGTCAATTGCTCTTAATGTTTCTTTATCGGGATCCTTTAAATTGGCTCCATTTCTAGAAAAACCCTTGTATTTTTTATCGAGTAAAGTACTTTGTTCAATGGTTAATTCTAAACTTTCTTTTACATCATAAACCGATTTTACACGTTTGAATAATTTTTCATTTAAGCTAACATCATTAGAAAATTCAGAAAGCCAAGGCGATACTTCTTGAGCAATTTTTTGGATTTCATCATTCGTTTCAGCTGAATTCAAATTGAAAAATATAGACGATAATCGGTCTAAGGTATAACCAGAAAAATCTAATTTTTCTATAGTATTTTCAAAAGTTGCTTCTTTGTTGTTTTTAGTAATCTCATCAATTTCAGCTTTCGCTTTTACAATAGCTTCCTTAAAAGCAGGTTTAAAATGCTCGTTTTTAATTTTAGAAAAAGGAGCAGTTGTATGTGGAGTGTTAAATTTTTGTAATAGTGGATTCATGAAAAAAAATTAAATGGATTGATGTTCGAAGTTTGAAGCACAAAGACTGAGGTTTACTTGTTCTCCCCTTCGGGGAAATCGGAGATTCAACGTAGTTAAATGCCAAAGGCAGAGGGGAATTTACTTCCTTAGTTCTTCCGCTGTTTTATTTACCTTGTCCTTCAAACTTTCTTTATAGTCAAGAATGGTTTGTTGTACTTTTTTATCTGCACTACCAATAATTTGAGCAGCTAAAATTCCAGCATTTTTTGCTCCGTTAAGGGCAACAGTGGCAACAGGCACACCACCAGGCATTTGTAAAATAGACAGGATAGAGTCCCAACCATCAATAGAATTACTAGATTTTACAGGTACACCAATTACGGGTAGCGGACTCATAGCTGCAACCATCCCTGGTAAATGTGCAGCTCCGCCAGCACCAGCAATAATTACCGAAATGCCTCTTTTATGAGCGTTTTTAGCATAGTCAA
>DOIV01000093.1 GCA_003511845.1 Flavobacteriaceae bacterium
TATGTTTTAAGGTTTTTATTTTGAATAGTATTACCTTTGAGATAATAAATACTGATAAGATATGTCTAATGAGTTTACAGAAAATCAAGCACATGGCACTACCAATTCTTTTGTAGATAAATTCCAAGACTATTTAGGTGAATTTGTTTATGGAGGTATAGACGGTAGTATCACTACTTTTGCTGTTGTTGCAGGTTCTGCTGGAGCAGGATTATCTTCTGAAGTAATTATAATTTTAGGTTTTGCAAATCTTTTTGCTGATGGTTTCGCCATGTCTATTGGTGCTTTTTTATCTTCTAAATCTGAAATTGATAATTACGAAAAGCATAAAAAGATTGAATACTGGGAAATAGAAAATTTACGAGAGAAAGAAATAGAAGAAGTAAGAGAAATTTATCAGGAAAAAGGTTTTGAAGGCGAATTGTTAGAGCAAGTAGTACAAGTAATTATTTCTGATGATGACCGTTGGGTAGATGTCATGATGAAAGAAGAGTTGGGCATGATGGAAAGCACTAAATCTCCATTTGCAATAGGAGCAATAACATTTATATCTTTTGTCGTGTTGGGCTTTGTACCCTTGTTGGTTTATGTGGTTGATTATATGAAAAAGCAAGATATTAATTTACTCATTTGGTCATCAGCACTAACCTTGTTTATTTTTGGTGTTATTGGGTATTTAAAAGGAGTGGTGAATCATAAAAATAAATTAATAAGTACAGTAACTACCATTTTAATGGGAGTAGTTGCCGCTTTAGTTGCCTATTATGTGGGTGATTTTTTAGAGAAATTTGTAAATTCTTAGTTTGACTTTAAAAGCAGTGAAAATTGCTGTGTAATAATTTTTTGTTAAATCGAAAAACCATAGCCATTTATTAGAAATTAGATGTAAATTGCACGCACAAAAATAAACCTTCAAAATGAAATTAAAATTAAAAAATAGTTTACCCATTTTATTGTTAGTATTGATTATTTTTTCTTGTAAAAAAGATGATGACAATACCATACCTCATGATCCGATAGCCCAAGAAAAAACTGATGATAAAAGATTGGTTGAATATTTACAGTCACATTATTACAAGCCAGCTTCCCAAGGAGAGCATTTTGGTATAGTCGATACTATAATGAATGGTGAAACACCACTAATGAATGAGGTTGTTACACAGGAAGTTACGCATAACAATATAAAGTATAAGTTATATTACTATATGCATGAAGTCGGAGTTGGTGAAAGCCCTACACGCTATGATTCTGTATTTGTAAAGTATAAAGGGCTTAAGTTAGATAGTGTTAAGTTTGATGAAAGAGCATCAAATGTTTGGTTGCATTTTGCTGGAAGTTATGATTTCACCAGAAGACGTGCTAGTTCAGGAGTAACTCAAGGTTGGAAAGCGGGTTTCCTGAATTTTAAAAGTGGTACTAATATCTCTCAAGCCGGTGAGCCAATAAAATTTACTGATACAGGTAAAGGTGTCTTATTCATGCCTTCAGGTTTGGCTTATGGAAATCAAGGAATTATAGGGATAGGAGCTAATGAGCCTTTATTATTTCATATAGAATTGAGTAAGGTGAACACAGCAGATTATGATAATGATACCATCTTAAATAAAGATGAAGATTTAGACGGTGATGGTGAAGTTATTGATGATGACACTGATAAAGACGGCATACCTGATTTTGCGGATTCAGACGATGATGGTGATGGTACATTGACCAAAGATGAAAAAGAAGGAGATGATGATGGTGACGGTATACCAAATTACTTAGATAAAGATTCTAAAGATTCTAAATAAATAACTTGTTATTGCAAATGAAAAAGGGGCTTAATAGCTCCTTTTTTATATTCGTCCCTATTCGAGATACTCAATGATAGCATGAATTATTATTTATTCTGAAACACCAATTCATCATTGAAAGCATCTAATAAAATAGTGCTATCGGCTGTTATTTTTCCTGATAAAATCTCTTTAGACAATTGATTCAATACTTCTTTTTGAATGATTATTTTTATGGACCTTGCTCCAAATTGAGGATTGTATCTTTTTTTTGATAAACTTTCAACAGCCTCATCAGTTTCCTTTATTCAAGCGTATTATTATATTTTTATTATAGGCAAATTAATTAAGATTTTCTTTAGAATCTTTTTGTTTATTTGTTACTAGAGAATTGTATTTTAATGAAATAAAATTTAAAAGGCTTCTAAAATAATTTACTCCCCTTTAGATAAGAAGTTTAATTTAATAGCTCGTAGGCTTATGTCGAAGAGATTTAATAAATAAAAACATCAAAATGAGGTTAGTTACAATTTTAAAGGTTATTATTTTATTATGTATTCATGGCATAGTCTATTCACAGACCACTGAAGAACAAGAAATGTTAAATCTTGTAAATCAATTAAGGCAAGATAAGAACCCTAAACTTCTTAGGCTTAACACATCATTAAATCTGGCAGCAAAGAACCACTCTAAAGACATGGCTAAAAATAATTATTTTAGCCATACAGGTCTAAACGGGTCTAGTTTTTCTGAAAGAGCAAAAGAGGTTGGATACAAAGGTGAACCAAGAGCTGAAAATATAGTAGCTGGAAATTCAGATGTAAATGCTACCTTTAATCAATGGGTAAATAGTAGTGGACACCTCAATAATATGTTAAATGTGAGTGCTAATGAAATGGGGATTGGTCGTGCATATGACAGCAATTCTACCTACAAGTATTATTGGACTCAAGTTTTTGGTAAAGGAGATGAAACGTTGTCAAATAATGACTTTACTAATGTTAAGCCAATAAAAATTTACCCAAACCCAGCTAAAGATAATATTACTATTTTGATAAAAAACAGTAAT
>DOIV01000076.1:0-1005 GCA_003511845.1 Flavobacteriaceae bacterium
GCATTAATTTCTGTAGGATGATGTGCGTAATCATCAATCAATACTAAATTATTGGTTTTAATTTTATAGGTAAACCTGCGTTGCACCCCTTTAAAATTTAATAAAGCCTTGGCAATGGTAGCTAACGGAACTCCGTAACTATTCGCCATTGCCAAAGCCACCACAGTATTCAGCACATTATGTCTTCCAGAAAGATTTAGCTCTATATTTTTATAGGTTTCCGTTGGTGTTTTTACATCAAAAATATAGGTACCGTTCTCAATACTAATATTTTGAGCTTCATAATCTGACCCATCTTCAATTCCATAAGTAATTCCTTTTATAGGCAATCCTTTTCTTATAAATAATTGATCAGACACCTTTTTAGAGAACTCAACAAACGATTGCGTTAAAGCTTCTTCTTCTCCATAGATATCTAAATGATCCGCATCCATAGAAGTAATACAGGCCATATTCGGCGACAATTGTAAAAACGACCGATCAAACTCATCAGCCTCAACAACACTAATTTTGTCTCCGCCAAGAATTAAATTAGAATTGTAATTTTCAGCAATTCCTCCTAAAAACGAAGTTGCATTGATACCTGATTCGTGTAAAATATGACCTAAAATAGTAGATGTTGTTGTTTTTCCGTGCGTACCCGCAACAGCAAAACAAAACGTGTTTTTGGTAATGGCACCTAAAATTTCTGACCGTTTGTAAATAGTATAGTCTTCATCTTTAAAATAATTATATTCTTTATGATCTTTTGAAATTGCTGGTGTATAAACAACTAATGTTTTTTCTTTATTAAATATTTGTTTCGGAATTTGATTAACAGCATCATTAAAATGTATGTCAATATCTAATTCTTCTAAAGCTTTTGTAACAGAAGAGGGTGTTTTATCATAACCAGCAACATAGAAATTGTTTACTTTGAAATACCTCGCCAAAGCACTCATACCAATACCACCAATGCCGATAAAATAAATATTATCTATGTTTTTTAAATTCATTGTTTTTATT
>DOIV01000076.1:1422-10063 GCA_003511845.1 Flavobacteriaceae bacterium
TCATCAGCAATATGTTCAGTTGCTTTAACCAATGCCAATTTCTTTATGTTTTTACTCAATTTTTGTTGTTGTTCTTCATTATTTAATACGTTTTCAAAAACCGATTGAAAACTATCCAATTCATTTTCTTTTAATAGAATTGCTGCATCTTTATCAACTACAGCCATCGCATTTTTAGTTTGATGATCTTCTGCTACATTGGGTGACGGAATAAAAATAACAGGCTTTCCTACGATACACAATTCAGATATTGAACCAGCTCCTGCTCTACTAATAATCACATCTGCCGCTGCATAAGCTAAATCCATTTTATTGATAAATTCAAGTACATTTACCCTATCTAATTCGTTATACTTTTTATAATCTTGAAAATATAATTTTCCTGTTTGCCAAACTACTTGTACATTTTGATCTACCAACCATTGAATGTGCTTTTCTATCAGTTGATTGATTGCTCTTGCACCAAGACTACCTCCTAAAATTAAGAGTGTTTTTTGAAATGTATTTAGTTTAAACAATTCTTGACCATCACTTCGTTTGTCAGTAATTTCTAGTAAATCTTGGCGAACTGGGTTTCCTGTTTTTACAATTTTATCTTTTGGGAAAAACCGTTCTAAACCATCATAAGCCACACAAATAGTATTCACCTTTTTACTCAATAATTTATTGGTGATACCTGGATAAGAATTCTGCTCTTGCACCAATGTCTGAATCCCTTTTCTGCTTGCCATTTTCAAAGTAGGTCCAGAAGCAAATCCACCAGTACCTATAACCACATTAGGTTTGAATTTTTTTATAATTTTATTAGCATTCCACAAACTACTTATCAATTTAAATGGAAACATTAAATTTTTCAACGTAAGCTTCCGCTGAATGCCTGAAATCCACAAGCCTTTAATAGCATAACCTGCCTGAGGCACTTTTTGCATTTCCATTCTACCCTTAGCCCCAACAAAAAGAAAATTTGCATCAGGATGGCGTTTTTTCAATTCATTTGCAATTGCAATTGCAGGATAAATATGACCACCTGTACCTCCACCGCTTATTAATATGTTTATATTTTTATTCAATCTTTATTTTGTCTTTTCTCTATTTTCTATTTAAGCTTTCAACCGATCGTCTCATGTAAAATACTTAAAGGGTTATCATCGTTTTTATTCATCTTCTTTTTTACAATCTCTTCTCTTGCTGCACTTACACTCAACACAATTCCGATAGCAAAACAAGTCATCCAAATAGAAGTACCTCCTGTACTTATTAATGGTAATGGTTGCCCTGTTACAGGAAATAACCCTACTGCTACTGCCATATTAATTAAAGCTTGAAAAACAATAGGTATCCCCACTCCTACAACCAACAACATTCCAAATACAGTTTCAGTTTTAGTGGCAACAATTACAATTCTAAAAAGCAATCCTAAATACAAAACCATTAATAGAAATCCACCAATCAAGCCAAACTCTTCAATAATAATGGCATAAATAAAATCTGATGATGATTGTGGTAAAAAATTCTTTTGAACACTTTTACCAGGTCCTTTACCTTGCATTTCACCAGAAGCTATAGCTAATTTTGCTTTTTCTGCCTGATAGTTTGCTTCTTCATCAGGGTTTGAGAAATTTTCAACTCTATTAATCCACGTGTTAATTCTTGTGTTTTTGAATGTGTCTGGAAAGGTCTTGGCACTAAAAACGAATAGACTCAATATTAAAATACCTACACCTAAAATTACGCCTATAAACTTCAAAGGATAACCACCTAAAAATGCAATAAGCAACACCATTACAAAAATAATTGCCGTCGTAGAAAAATTTGCTGGCAAAATTAATAACAACACGGCTCCAATAGGAATCCACAACTTCCAAACGCTTTCTTTAAAAAATATTTTCTTTGCTTTATTTTTTGCTAAATATCTTGCCAAATACATCATCACCACAACACTTGCCAAGGTTGATGTTTGAAAACCAATCCCCACAAAAGGAATATTTATCCATCTACTTGCATTTGCACCACTGATGGTTTTTCCTTGAAATAAGGTATAAGCTAACAACACCAAAACTAAAGGAATCAACAATGTTGAAAGTCCACTAAAATAACGGTATGGAATTTTATGAGTTGCATAAATAATAACAAAACCGAGCAATAATAACATAGCGTGTTTGAGCAAGTACCCTAAGGTAGTGCCTTTACCGACTACACCTACCAAATTGGTACTTGCACTATACACAGGGAGAAAGGAAAATATTGCCAACAAAGCAATAATAGCCCAAATGGTTCTGTCACCACTAATATTTTTAAGCACTCTTGTCATTTATAATAGTTTAACAGCATCTTTAAATTGTCTACCTCTATCTTCGTAATTTTCAAACAAATCAAAACTAGCACAAGCAGGAGATAACAATACAGTATCACCTTTTTCTGATAGTTTATAAGCCACTTTTACCGCCTCTTCTGCACCTGCCGTTTCTATCATAAAATCAACAACGTTTCCAAAAGTTTCTTTGATTTTTGAATTATCTAAACCTAAACACACAATTGCTTTTACCTTTTCTCTTACCAAAGGCAACAGCTCAGTATAATCATTACCTTTGTCTGTACCCCCAACTATCCAAATTGTTGGTGTTTTCATACTCTCTAAAGCATAATAAGTTGCATTTACATTTGTTGCTTTTGAATCATTGATATACTGAACACCATTAATCTTGAAAACTGATTCTAATCGATGTTCAACACTTTCAAAATCTTCTAGACTCTCTCTAAGCGTTTCATTTCTTACAGTTAATAATTTTGCCACCAAGGCAGATGCCATAGCGTTTTTTGTATTGTGCTTTCCTCGTAAGGCTAATGCTGCTATACTCATAGTAAATATATTTGTGTCGGTTTGAATAATTAGTTTTTCATCTTTTATATATGCTCCTTTTTCTACAATTCTATTTAGTGAAAAAGGCAATAATTGTGCTTCTGTTTTATTGTCTCTAAGCCAGTTTTCTATAGCCTGATCATCTGCATCATAAATCAAATAATCATTAGCTGTTTGATTTATGGTTATTCTAAATTTAGAATTGATATAGTTTTCATAGTTATAATCATATCTATCTAAATGGTCAGGTGAAATATTGGTAATTATTGCTATATGAGGAGCGAAATCAACAATACCATCTAACTGAAAGCTACTAAGTTCTAACACATACGTATCGTAATTCTTATTAGCTATTTGCAAAGCAAAACTGTCGCCAATATTACCTGCCATACTCACATTTAATTCCGCTTTTTTCAGAATATGGTTTATCATCATGGTTGTAGTAGTTTTACCATTACTACCTGTAACACCCACAATAGTTGCATCTGTGAATTTTGAAGCAAACTCTATTTCTGAAATTACTGGAATTCCTTTTTTAACCAACTCTTGAACTAGAGCTACCTTATCGGGTATTCCTGGGCTTTTCATTACCACATCAGCATCAAATATTTTGCTTTCTGTATGTTTTCCTTCCTCAAAAAGAATATCATTATGTAAAAGAACCTCTTTATAGTTATCAGCTATCGCACCCTTATCAGATACAAAAACTTTATATTTATTTATTTTTGCTAGAATTGCTGTACCTACTCCACTCTCACCCCCTCCAAGAATCACCAGTCGCTCTCTTAACCCCTCTAAAAAGGAGTTTTCATCTTCTATATTTATATCTTTACTTTTCACTTATCTATTTATTCTTTACACAACAATACTTGTTGTGCTTCCCTTCCCTTTGAGGTGGGATTAAGAGATGAGATTTATCTCACCTTTAATGTTATGATTGATAATACTGCCAACATGATTCCTATAATCCAAAATCGAGTAACTATTTTACTTTCGTGATATCCTTTTTTTTGATAATGATGATGTAAAGGAGACATTAGAAAAATACGCCTGCCTTCACCGTATTTTTTTCGAGTGTATTTGAAATAGCTTACTTGAAGCATTACCGATAAATTTTCTGCTAAAAAGATACCTGCTAGAATAGGTATTAATAATTCTTTACGTGTAGATATCGCTATTACGGCAATAATTCCTCCAACCGTCAAACTACCAGTATCTCCCATAAATACTTGTGCCGGATACGTATTGTACCATAAAAAACCAATCAATCCTCCTGCAAAAGCACTAATAAAAATGGTCATTTCACCTGAATACGGTATGTACATTACGTTTAGATAATTAGCAAAAATGATATTACCAGAAACCCATGCAAACACACCTAATGTTAAAACTATTATCGCTGAAGAACCTGCAGCCAAACCATCAATACCGTCAGTTAAATTTGCTCCATTAGAAACTGCAGTAATGATAAATATTACAACCAAAATAAATGGAAGCCATGCGTATTTTTGATAATCATCGCCAAGCCAGCTAATCAAGTCTGAATAGTCAAATTCGTTATTTTTAAAAAAGGGTACATTCGTTTTTAATGATTTATGTTCTGGTCCAAACAAACTAGAAGGATTTTCCGTTTGCAACTGTTGCACTTGAGCAGCATTAGAATTTTTAAGCTCTTCTTTTATCACAACTTGAGGAGAAAAATACAACATCAACCCCACAAAAATACCCAAGCCAACTTGACCTAAAACTTTAAATTTACCCTTTAAACCATCCTTGTTTTTTCGAAATACCTTAATATAATCGTCTAAGAAACCAATAGCTCCCATCCAAATGGTGGTTACCAATAAAATAATAATATATATATTATCTAATTTAGCTAAAAGCAATACTGGCAATACCGTAGCCAAAATAATAATGACACCCCCCATAGTTGGTGTCCCTGCTTTTTGAACTTGACCATCTAAACCTAAATCTCTAATGGTTTCGCCCACTTGAAGATTTCTTAATTTATCAATAATTCTTTTCCCAAAAATGGTAGAAATCAATAATGAAAGCACAAAAGCCAAAGCAGATCTGAATGAGATGAACTGAAATAAACCAGCTCCAGAAAGCTGATAGTGTTTTTCTAAATAATCAAATAAGTAATATAACATCTATAAATTTTGTTTTTACTTTTGTAATTGTTTTAATATTTCTGTGATGGTTTCGTAATCATCAAAATGAGTTCTTACACCATGAATTTCTTGATATGCTTCATGTCCTTTACCTGCAATCAGTAAAATATCTCCTTTTTCAGCCATAGCACTTGCCGTTTTTATTGCCTGTTTTCTATCTACAATAGAAATGTATTTTTTAAAATTTTGAGGGGCTACACCAGCTTCCATTTCATCAATAATAGTCTGAGGGTTTTCACTTCTAGGATTGTCAGAAGTAAAAATGGTTTGATTGGATAATTGCGTTGCAATATGTGCCATTTTAGGACGCTTGATTTTATCTCTATCACCACCACAACCAACAACAGTAATTACCTTTTCGTTATGGGTTCTTATTGTATTTATAGTTTCTAATACATTTTTTAAAGCATCTGGTGTATGTGCATAATCAACAATAGCAGTGATTCCGCTTTCAGACACCAAGTATTGAAAACGTCCACTCACGCTTTCTAATCCGCTTAACAACCTTAAACTCTCTAGCTCTTCTATCTCCAACAGGTCTGCAGTTGCATATATTGCCAATAAATTATAGGCATTGAAATTACCTATCAATTTTGTCCAAACTTCATGCGTGTTGATATTGAGCAGCAAACCATTTAATTGATTTTCTATAATTTTAGCTTTGTAATCAGCAATAGTTTTTAAAGCATACGAATGTTTTTTAGCTACTGTATTTTGTAGCATAACACCTCCGTTTTTATCATCAATATTCACCAAAGCAAAAGCCGATTTAGGCAAATCATCAAAAAAGGATTTCTTAACATCTCTATACTCCGCAAACGAACTGTGATAATCTAAATGGTCATGAGATAAGTTGGTAAATATTCCGCCAGTAAAGAATAATCCTTTGGTTCTTTTTTGATGAATACCATGTGAACTCACTTCCATAAAACAATGTGTAACTCCGCTATCAACCATCATTTTCAAATAATGATTAATCATCAATGAATCTGGAGTAGTATGTGTTGCCGTAAATTCATCATTATCAACCAATATTTTTACCGTCGATAACAAGCCTACTTTAAAACCTGCAACTTTAAATAAATTATACAATAACGTTGCAATGGTAGTTTTACCATTAGTACCTGTAATGCCAATTAACTTTAATTTTTGAGACGGATTCTCATAAAAATTATCAGCCATAATTGCCAATGCTTCTTTAGAATCCTTTACCAAAACATAGACAATATTCTCTAATGTATTTTCAGGCAGATCTTCACAAATAATTACTGAAGCTCCGCTCTCAATTACTGATGGTATATACTGATGAGCATCTACAACTGTTCCTTTCAACGCTATAAACACATCATTTTTCGTTACTTTTCTTGAATCAAAAACAAGTATATTTACTGAAACATCTGTGCTTCCATACACAGCTTCAACAGCTACTTTATACAATATGTCTTTTAATTTTTTCACGAAAGTGTCAATTCTATTGTTGTATTTTTTTCTATTTTTTCTCCTGCCTTGATAGACTGCTTCATCACCTTACCTGTACCACTAAAAATTACTTTAATTCCTAAATTTTCTAATAAAGCAATGGCATCCACACCATTCATACTTTTTAAATCAGGTATCGTTTCAAACCCCTCTCTTACCAATTCATTATAGCTTTCAAAATTTTCAGTAATCAAATTAGGAGATTTTTGAAACTGGCTAATACTATCTAAAACTGGAGATTTGGTATATATTTTATGAGCAATCTTCTGAAATACTGGTGCAGCAACGATGTTACCATAGTAACCTATATGTTTATTAGGTTTGTGAATAACCACGATGCAAGAATATTTTGGGTTATCAGCAGGAAAATACCCTGCAAAAGAAGATATATATTTTGTGTTTCCAGTCCAATATTCTGTTTGACAAGTACCAGTCTTACCTGCCAATTCATAATTTTTATTATAAATATTTGTAGCTGTTCCGTTTTTAACTACATTTTTCATCAAGCCTCTTACTTTATCGATAGTTTCTTGAGAACAGATTTTAGGGTTTATCACAACTTTATCAAAGGTTTCAACAACCTTATTTTGCATTCTTATTTCTTTAATGAATCGTGGCTTTACCATTTCACCGTTATTAGCCACGGCATTGTAAAAAGTTAAGGTTTGTAGTGGCGTCATTGACACTCCATAACCATGTGTCATCCATGCTAATGAAGTACCATACCAATTATTTTTATCATTCGGATTTGGTAATGTTGGTATTCCTTCTCCTTTTATTGGTAGGTTTAATTTATGACCCACCTCCATATTATTCAAAGCTTCAATAAATTTTTGAGGATTTTTACCATAATGTTTTTCGATGATTTTTACAACACCAACATTTGATGATAATTCAAAAACTCGTCCTGCAGAAATTTTTCCATAACCACCCCTATGAGAATCTCTCACCGTTCTATTGTACACTTTATAAGTACCATCGCCAGTATCAATAACCGTAGAAGTATCTATAACTTTATCTTCTAGTGCCACCATTATACTCATCAATTTAAACGTTGAACCAGGTTCATGAGACTCGCCAACTGCGTAATTCAATCGTTCATAATAATTACCCTCTTTATTTCTTCCTAAATTTGAAATGGCCTTTATTTCGCCTGTTTTTACTTCCATTACCACCACCGTACCATGTTCTGCTTCAAATTTTTCTAATTGAGCCAGTAAAGCATGATGTGCAAAATCTTGAATATCTAAATCTAAAGTCGTAATGATATCTTTACCATCAATAGGCTCAATTTCATTATTGTCGTTGAGCGGTTTCCACTGTCCTTTTGCAATACGTTGCTTGAGGCGTTTGCCGTTTTTACCTCGTAAAAATTTATAAAAATTACCTTCAATGCCTACTTTACCTCTATAGTCATCATAACCCACAGCACGCTCAGCAACCTTACCAATAGGATGCTCTCTAACGGTACGCTGTTCAGCAATAAAGCCTCCTTTATAAATCCCTAAATTGAAAATTGGAAAAGCTTTGACTTTTAAATATTCATTATAACTTAAATTTCGTGTAATGAATAAATATCTGTTTTTAGACTTTCTGCCTTTTCGGATATAATTTTCGTAATGCCCAGCCGACTTACCCAACATTTTAGACAATGCCTGGCTCAAACCTTTAATGTTTTCTTCAAAATTTTCGTCAGTAACAGTAACTGCATCCATTCTGATATCAAATTTTGACATTGAAGTCGCTAACAAGCTTCCGTCAGCAGTATAAACATTACCTCTATTGGCTTTTATTTCAAAATCTCTGACTGTTAATTTCTCTGCCTTCTGCTTATAATAATCTCCTTTTACAAATTGAATATCAATAATTTTATAGGTAATAGCAATCGCAAACAAAAACACACCTCCTGCAAGCAAATACAATCTATTCAATATGTTCTTTTTTTCTATTGCCACTTTTTTTTAATTTTTACTACAATTTTTTTTGGTGGAGTTTCAGCTATAAACAAACCTTCTTCTCCTAATTTTCTAATAATGGCTGATTCCATTTTAACCTTCATTAAGTCTGACCTAGTTGACACAAAAGCTGACCTCAACTCTCTCATTTCTTTATTAAGCACTGCAATTTT
>DOIV01000049.1 GCA_003511845.1 Flavobacteriaceae bacterium
AATGCTTGTAATGCTTGTAATGGTTGTCATACAGATAAAACTGCTCAATGGGCAAGTAAGTTTGTCAATTCTAAATATGGAGATGTACGAGCTGAGCATTTTTCTGATAATTTATTAGCAGGATATCATGGAGATAATAATGCTTTTTTTAATGTGTTTTCAAAAACTAATAACCCAGACATTATAAGAGCTACCGCTTTAAATCAATACGGAAGTCAACCTCTTTCAAAAGAGGTAATCAATAAGATATTGACTTTTGTAAATGATTCGTCTGCTTTAGTAAGAAACGAAACGATTTTAACGCTTGGCAAATTAAACCAAGTTGATCTTTCTAAGATTATTGAGCTACTACTAATAGATTCCGTACGTTTGGTAAGAATTTCTGCTGCAAGATATTTAAGTATGAAAAATAACGAGGTACTCGAACATAACAACTATAAAAAAGTCAAAAAAGAATACCTAAATGAGTTAAAAGTAAATGCTGATTTTGCACCTGGTCAACATCAAATAGCACTATATCATTCAGGCAAAAGGAAATAGCGATAAAGTCATAGAAGCCTATAGAAAAGCTATTAAAATTGATAATTATTATAATATTTCAAGAGTAAACCTAGCTTTGTTAGAATATAATAAAGGAAACATCCAACTTACTGAAGAATTGTATTTAAAAATCACACAACAAGAGCCTGAGTACAGTTATCCTTACTTTATGTTGGGTTTATTATATAACGAAAGTGGGAATTCAGAAAAATCATTAAAATATCTTTCACTTGCATGTGATAATCAACCAGCACTCCCTAGAGCTTTTTATAATTATGGCTTGAAATTACAAGAAAAAGGATTACATAAAGAATCTATTGGTGTAATCGATAGAGCTTTAAAAACATTTCCTAATGATGAAGGTTTATTATATATAAAACTGTTAGGGCAAATAAATACAAAGCAAAACAAAGGTGCACGTAGTACATGTGTTCTATTGCTTAAAATTTCTCCAGATAATGTAAGTTATAAAGAAATTTTAGAGGGCTTAGTCTTAAATTAATGGTAAGATTTTCAACAAATTAACTTAATAGACACTTCTGTTAAATATCAATATTTATTGCATAAAAAAACCTACTAAAAAAAGCAGGTTTTCTATCTCTCTATGTGACCGGGCTGGGGCTCGAACCCAGGACCCTCTCCTTAAAAGGGAGATGCTCTACCAACTGAGCTACCAGGTCATTAATTTTGAGGTTGCAAATATAATATCTAATATTTATTCTGCAAGCTATTTTTTAAAAAAATTTAAACGATATTTGTTCTTTAAATTAATAGACTAAAAATCAATTTTTTATGAAGGTAATTTTATTGGGGTATATGGCGAGTGGTAAGACTTCTATAGGAAAAAAACTGGCAAAACGACTTAATTTAACATTTATTGACTTAGACGATTACATTTCTTTACAAGAAAAATTGAGTGTAACGGTAATTTTCAAGAAAAAAGGTGAAATCTATTTTAGAAAAAAAGAAACTCATTATCTAAAAGAATTATTAGAAAGTAATCAAAATTTCATTTTAGCACTTGGAGGAGGAACTCCTTGTTATGGTGATAATTTGAAAATTATTAATAGTTACACAACTTCATTTTATTTAAAACGTTCATTAAACGATACTTATTCTAAGTTGTCAAAATTTAAAAACAAGAACAAAAGACCATTAATAGCTTCAATTGCTAATGATGATTTAAAAGAATTTATTGCAAAACACCTATTTGAAAGAGCTCCTTTTTACGAACAAGCTACTCATACCATAATTATTGAGGCAAAAACTAAAAAAGAAATTGTAAAAGAAATTGGTGCAATTGTTATTAAAAACCTGAGTTCGACCTAAGCATTGATATACAGACTGTAAAGAAAAGGTGAGATTTGAATGAATATCTAGATATTTAAAAAAGTTTACATGAAAACATTGCCTTTTCTTTATATTTCCTTCGGATTTGATGAATTTTTTCCAATTTTCGCCAAATTTTCTCAAACTAACCCGTTAGTCTTTCTAAAATTCGTCTTCAAATTGAATAAAAATTCATCTAAACTGCAAACAAATCTTAGGTCGAACTCAGGTTAAAAAGTAAAAATATATAGCTCTGTCCTAAATGGCCTCCTGACTACTGGCTAAGTTCTACAATTAATTTAAATATGCTATAATAGAATCTCCTTTATATTCAACAGTAATATGCTCTTGTAATGAAGTTGACAAAGAAATACCTTTAAAATCAGCTTTGATTGGATATTTTTTATGATTTCTATTGACCAATACTGCAGTTTGAAATTGTTTTAATGGCACATTTAAAAAATGCTTTACCGCATACATTAAAGTAGTACCAGAACTTAAGACATCATCAACCAAAATCAATGATTTATTTTTATAATCACTTTCAGACAGAGATGTTGTAACTTCTTTTAGCGGATTGACTTTATCAATATTTACTTCACAAACAATAGCCTTTATTGATGAAATTTCTTCTATAGTAGTTTTTAATTTTTTTGCGAATAAAAATCCGTTTGTAGCAATGCCAGCAATAATTATTTCTTTTTGATTGACATTGTTTTCATAGATTTGAAAAGCAATTCTTTTAATCTTATGTTGAATCTCTGTATTGTTAAGTATAATTGAGCGTTTCATCTTTTTATTTTTATTTAGAGGCAAAATCCTCAATCAGCTTCAAAGATAACAAATAGTTCTTTTCCTTGACGCGATTCTATAGAGTTATATGCCTTTTCTAATACATTCAGATTAAAGTACTTTGTGAACCTGTTTATATACTCTTGTTTAGAACCTCCAAATGGTGGACCTTGTTCTGTTAGTGGAAAATCAAATAACAAACCTATTAGCTTTCCTTTTTTCGCTAATAAGTTACGCATTTGTTTTACATAGTCTTTTCTTAGAATTGGGTTTAAAGCACAAAAAAAAGTTTGTTCAATAATAAGGTCATATTTGCCTTTATGCTCAAAGAAATTAGCATTAATTAAATGATCTTTAGAGAAACTAGGTACTCTTTTGCTAAAATTATTTAAAGGCTGCTTAACAATATCTAATAAATAGACATTTTTAAAGCCTAGTTTATGTAATAACTCAGCTTCGTATCCATTACCACAACCAGGAATTAATATGGACAGTTCTTTATCTGTCAATTGTTCAATATACTTTTGAATAGGAGTAGAGGCGTGGCCAACATCCCATCCTGTATTATGGTCTTTGTATCTCTCTTTCCAAAAATTTCGGTCAAATTTATTCAAAAATATTAAAATTTACAGTGTTATTTATTTAATTGAAAAGAATTCCCCTAGGCTC
>DOIV01000154.1 GCA_003511845.1 Flavobacteriaceae bacterium
GTAAAATTTTATGCAATTCATCAACTATACGTTCTCTTGTAATAATATCTATCCGTTCTGCATTGTTAGTAATTGACTCTAAAGATTTCTGTTCTATTTTAAAATTCAATTGTGTTGCAAAACGAACGGCACGCATCATCCGTAAAGGATCATCAGAATAGGTAATATCAGGATTTAATGGTGTTTTAATTATCTTTCGTTCTAAATCTTCAACTCCGTTAAACGGATCTAACAATTCACCATAATTTTCTGAATTCAAACTTAATGCCATTGCATTGATTGTGAAATCTCTTCGGTTTTGATCGTCTTGTAAAGTTCCTTCTTGCACTTCTGGATTCCTACTATTTTCAGTATAGGATTCTTTACGAGCCCCAACAAATTCAATTTCTAAATCCTGAAACCTCAACATTGCTGTACCATAGGTTTTAAAAATCTGTACTTTAGGTTGGTTTGGTAATAAGCTTGCTACTTTTTCAGCTAATGCAATTCCACTCCCTACAGTAACAATGTCAATGTCTTTTAATTCGCTATTTCTCTGTAATAAAAAATCACGTACAAAACCACCAATTACATACGTTTCTAATTGTAATATAGTCGATGCTTTTGTAATGTAAGAGAAAATCTCTTGTTGTAATGCTTCTTTATAAGTTGACACTATTTTTTATTTCTAATTTATATCACTGACAACTATTGAATGTGAATTCTGTTAGTGATAAAGTTCTTTCTTTACTATAAAATCACTCTTTTGTAATCGAGTCTATCTTCACTAAAATTTGCTAAAATTGCTAACTTACATTTTGATACCTTTAAATAATTTATACACTGAGCCAAATGTTTATCATGTAACTTTTCAACAGATTTAATTTCTAAAATAATTTTATCATATACAACAAAATCAGCATAAAAATCTATGATTTAATATTATTTCTTTATAGTTAACATTATATTCTCTTTCTCTAACAAAGGGAATTTTCAACTGTTTAAACTCATACTCTATAGCATCTTTATATACAATTTCAGAAAAACCACTCCCTAAATTGTTATACACTTCAAATAAAGCACCAACAATAGAATAACTTTCTTTTTTGTAAATCAATTTACTCATAATTTCATTTTTCTTCTGCCACGAATACACGAATTTAAACCTTTAGGTAATTTTTATTATCTACTCTAATAACTTCCCCTCGGGAAGTATTTGTGATAATTATTTTAAACTTATAAAATCAAAACTACTCACATACCTCATCTCATTTTCTGTCACTAATTATTATTTTTTTCATTTATAATATATTCGTGTATTCGTGGCTATCTTCTAATCAGTACCTTATTTACATTTCATTAATCTCGTATCACTTTTACCAATCCATCCTCATCAAACTTAATAATTCTTGAAGGTGTATTGGTTATTATTCCCTGATGCAAATTTACCACATAATCAACCGCATTCAAAATTGAAGCATCAATTTCTTTAAAAGATTTAGGTGTTGATTTACCACTAACATTAGCAGATGTAGAAACAATTGGTTTTCCAAATTGTCTAATTAATTCTTGACAAAATTCATCTTGAACAATTCTAATCGCTATTGTATTATCACTAGCTACAACGTTTTTAGCCAAGCCCAAAGGGTTATTATAAATAATTGTAGTGGGTTTTATTTTATTTTTTAAAATTTTGATTGCCTTTTCTGGAATTTCCTCAACATAATGTTTTAGCATTTCTAAACCATCAACCAATATCACCAAACTTTTACTTTCATTACGCTGTTTGATATTAAATATTTTTGAAACAGCTTCAGTATCTGTTGCATTACAACCAATACCCCAAACAGTATCTGTTGGGTAAAGAATTGTACCTTTACAACTAAGAACATCTATTAAATCTGTATAAATATATTTCTTCAAAATTAATTTTCTTCAAAAATATGACAAATATTTACTATACATCTAAATAATTAATAGTTCTTTAAAAACAAACTTATCAAGGTATGCTTACAATTTTTTAATTTATACCTAAATTTGTCAATTGTATTAACTCTTTTAGGTCAATCAATTATACTAATTATGAGTAAACATGAATGAAAAAATAGTAGTATATACCGCAATTTTTGGAGATTATAGTGGTCTGATAGAACAGCCTAAGTTTAAAAATGTAGATTACATTTGTTATACAGATCAAGATTTTAAATCAAAAACATGGAAAATAATAAAAGTTAACCCTCCTGTAAAAGGGGATAACACTAGAAGTAATCGTTACTATAAATTACTACCTCATAAGCACTTAACCGATTACAATGTCAGTATTTATATTGATGGTAATTTCCTTATTTTAAAAGATTTTACACCGTTTATTCAACAAAAATTAAAATCATATTCTTTATTATGTTTTGATCATAATCAAACAGATAGCGATAAAAGAAATTGTATTTATAAAGAACATGATGGTATTCTTGACTATGCAAAAAGAAAAGGGCTTTTAAAAGATAATATAAAGGTAATGCAAAAACAAATAGACCAATTAATATCGGAAGGTTATCCTTCAGATAATGGTTTAATTAGTGCCGGAATTCTCATAAGAAAGCATTTAGATAATGAGGTTATTGATCTTATGAATTATTGGTGGGAAATTGTAAAAAATGGAAGTAAACGTGATCAATTAAGCTTTAACTATGCGGTTTGGAAATTAAACTTCAATAGTCTTTACTATTTAGAAGGTGATATAAGAACAGGGAATCCTTGGTTTCGACTTATATCTCATCGAAAAAATTATACTTTTAAAGTTTTCAAAATAAAAGTACAAAATAAAATAAAAAGTATTAAACATTTTTTTATTGATAGTCAAAAATGAAGATAACAATTATTAGCCTTGATCAGTGGGGGTTCGACAAGCATATCGTAGATTATTTAGATCAAATGAATGATGTAGAAGTCCATCATATTGATTTTTCAAAATTTACTTATGTATACCCTTCTATTTTTCATAAAATCACCAACTTCTTTGCTAAAAATCTATTTAATTATAATATTAAAAAAGCTCATCTTAATAAAGAGATAATAAACCAATTAAAAAAACTTCCAAAACAAGATAAAATATTAATGATTAAAGCTGATCATCTTTTACCACAAAAAATTGAGGAAATTAAAAATTACACACATGAATTTATTGCTTATTTTAGTGACAGTACAAATAAATGTCCAAAAATAAAAAAAATTCACCACCTTTTTGATAGTGTATATTCTTTTGAAAAAGATGATGTTTCTCTTTATGGATTTAACTTCATTACGAATTATATCTATAATGAACAAAACGATAATTCTACAAAAAAAGAATTTTCAGTTTTTAATATCAGTGCTTTTGACAAACGCATAAAAACATTGGAGAAAATAGCTGTTAAATTAGATACATTTGCTCTAAATTACAAAATTATTAGTGTTGGTAATAATACTTATAATTCAAGTTCTAGTATTATATTTACTAAAGATAGAATGAAATTAAATACTGTAGAAACTTATATAAATAAATCTATAGCATTACTAGATATAAATAGAGAAGGGCAATATGGATTAACATTTAGGGTTTTTGAAAGCCTCGGGAATAAAAAAAAACTAATCACAACCAACAATGATATTGTTAATTACGATTTTTACAATAAAAACAATATCTTAGTCGTAAATAAAGACGACATTAAAATACCTCTAGATTTTTTTAAAACACCTTATCAAGAAATTCCAACAGAAACTTACAATAAGTCTGGTTTATCTCATTGCGTTAAAACAGTTTTTGATATCTAATTTTAAATGT
>DOIV01000185.1 GCA_003511845.1 Flavobacteriaceae bacterium
TTAATAAAATTAACTTCATTTTTAATTTTAATTCATTAATACTGTTGAATTATAGTTTTTATCAAAACCATTACCAAAAAGTGTAAAAAAAAGTGCAATTTTTAGGAATAGGAAGCGGAAGGTATTTATTAACTTAGAAAGCGAAGTGTTTTTTTTGTAAAACGTTCTTAATTATTAAAACTGTTGTCTATGTAATTACCTATAAAAAGGAGAAAGCCACTACAGGTGTAGTAGCTTCTCACAGTTTATCATGAATTAAACAACGAAATTTAACTCACAAACCAAAATTATGAAAAATATTATTAACCTACTGTTAATGCTAACAGTATTTATCTTATTATTGAATTGCGAAAAAGAAGAAAATTTTGAAACAAATATACTGCAAGAAGGAACTATTGAAAGTCCAGATTATATATTTGACTTAGGAAAAAAATTAGAAAACCCTTATACGGTAAAAAATATGCAAAAAGCATATCAAAATTTATTGTCAAATAAAAATAGTAACTTCACCAAAACAGGAGCATCAAAAATACAAACCACACATTACTATGTTAGGTTTTTACCAAAAGATGATATAGAAAAAGAAGTATTGCAAGACAAAGACGAATTGATGTTATTTGATATGCCTTTAGATTACGAATTAGAAGAAGGAGTTGGCGGTGCTTATCATGACCCTTCAATATCTGAAGGTAAAATTACTTGGCAATATACAGTTGTATCTCTTGACTATCAATTTAGAAATATTAAATATGAGAAATTAGCAGATCTTTTTCTTCAAGATGATGAAGATGAAAAAGGGAATATTAAAAATAAGTTGAGTACTGATTTTTGGTATGAATTAGAAGATGAAGCCCTAAGAATTACAGGAAATCAAGATGATGATGACTCAGAAGATAGTAATATTGTATATAGAAGAAGAAAATGGTACCCAAGTGGTAGAATTATCTATGAAGACAATACAACAGCTACTTCAAGAAACATACCTTTACAAGGTGCGAAAATTATAGTAAAAAGATGGTTTAAATGGAAAAGTGCTATTACAGATGTAAATGGTAATTTTAGAGTTGGTAAATTTAGAAGCAAAAAAGTGAAATGTGCTATAAAATGGGAACGAAAAGATTGGGATATTAGAAGTGGTAGCTACGGACAAGCTTGGTACAGTTTTGAAAGTTTACGCAGAGGTAGTAATTGGAACATTACCATTAGAGAAAGTAGCACACCTAGAAACTGGTTATATGCGAGTATACATAGAGGAGCTTTGCATTATTTTTATAGCTATAATACGTATGGCATAAGAAAACCTTATAACAAATGGATTTTCTTAAAAAGAAGATTGCATTTAGGAGCTAAATATAAAAGAGGAAGAGCTCATTATTTTGATTTTAATAAAGCGTGGTGGTCTTCACCTGTCGCAATCTATTCTCAAGGAAACAATGGCACCGTTTATGACAGTAGAGAGTTATTTGCAACTACAATTCATGAATTAGCCCACGTATCACATTGGGAAATAGGTTATAGTACAGGTCAATACGTTATTGATGCATTGGCAGACGACCCTTTTTTACCTGAAAGCTGGGCGGTTGGGGTGGAACATACTATAACTAATAGGGTTTATTCAGCTACAATTGTGGGTGCAAACAATTTCCCACTTGATTTTGATAGACAAGATTGGACATTGAGAGAAATACAAACATCTAGTGAAGGTTACACCCCAATTGTTATTGATATGATTGATGATATTAATCAATCTACAACTAGAATTGGGGGGACTATTGATAATAACAGACCTAATGATAGAGTTTCTGGCTATTCATTAAGCGAACTAGAAGATGCTTTACCAAGCTCTTTAGGTTCATGGTGGACATGGAGAACCAAAATCAGAGAAAAATATAACAACCCTACTGAAGGAGATGCATTAGATTATTTATTTAGAGAATACAGATAAAACTTAAAAAATTATGAAAAAAATTATTTTTGCAGTAATAATGTTACTTTTCACCATGAATAGTTGTGTTGACCAAGGAAGTAGTGATATTGAATTTACATTATTTAATCAAACTGATAAGACTGTTAAAGTTATAGGTTCTAGAGGGTCAAGCATAGCCAATCCAATTATTATTAAACCAAAGTCTAATTTTAAAGTAACTAGAGCAACTGGAATGGATGATACTCTTGGCTATGCTTTTTATTCAATTGAAGATGTTAATTCAGTAAGAGTGATTTTCAATAATGAAAAGGTTAAGGTGTACGGAGTAACCATAAATCATAACCCATGTGATATTTGTGACGGGAGTGACAATCATCAATATTTTATAACCGAAGAGGATTATAATAGTGCAGAAGATTGCAATGGTGATTGTGAGTAAAAAATAATGATAATTAAACTCCTTTAGAAGTTTATAAAGGGGTTTCTTTTTGTAAATTATGCTTGACTGACAGAGCTGAGTGCTACACTTTAGGTCAATTAGAAAATGCTTTAAACGGTACAACCACTTGGCATATTTGGAGAGATAACCTTATAAGTAATGAAGTAAATAATACAGAGCAATTTTTAGACGAATTATTTGCAAATTGGACAAATTAAAAAACATATAATTATGAAACATTTAAAAAATGTTCACGAACACTTTAATAGAATATGTATGATGAGTAAAAAAATAATTTTAATTTTATCAGCAGTAATACTAACAAGTTGTGTTACAGAATCGAGAATGTACCCAAGACAATATTCTCTAAAAAATGAGTCTAATCAAAACATCAAATTGAAATTTTATTTAACCTCTAGCAATCAGTTAAGTAACGAAATAACTGTGGATGCCAATAACACTTTCAATAGTGGAGAAATAGAGTTTAGTCGACCTCACTCTATTGACCCTGATTATATAGTAGCAGTGAGTGAATTTAGCAAAGGAGGTGATTCATTAATAGTTATTTATAGCGATTTAAAGAAGAGTACTTTTTCTATAGATTTTAATGGTATTTTCTGCTCCAATAGATAGAAATATCTATAGATTTGGGAATTATACTGATATTGGAAATGATACCTTTCAATTCATATTTACAGAAAATGATTATAACAATGCTGAAGATTGTGATGGTAATTGTGACTAAAAAATAATGATAATTAAACCCCTTTAGAAGTTTATAAAGGGGTTTTTACACCAGTCCCGTCCTAAACGGACTTTAAAAAAATAATATGGAAACAAAATTTTTAATTTTTGGCTTATTATTAACCTTAGGTATTTCTTGTGTTGAAGAAGATGAATATGTAACAACATATACCATTGAAAACACTTCAAGTTATACTATTGCATTCAATTTTTTTTCAAAATTTAATTACGAGTCTTTTATTTTAGAACCAAATGAAATAAAAAAATATAAAAACACGCCACGTGGTGGATTTTCTTCAACCTTTTTTCCGTTTGAAGCAGTAGACTCTATAAAAGTAACTTTTAATGATAATATTAGTGTTTTTCATGGCAGCACACTCTATAATTTAAAAAGAAACTTATTATTGAAAAGTTCTTTTAAGCAGGTAACTGATAAAGCTACACTTAGAGAGTTTGAATATGTATTTACTGAAGAAGATTATCAAGAAGCTTTGACTCATCAAGTAAGATACTACCATTTATTTTAACCTACTAAGTTTACAAAACCTAGTAGGTTTTATTACGCAAT
>DOIV01000285.1:0-8527 GCA_003511845.1 Flavobacteriaceae bacterium
GGTATAAATCTACTGAGAGTTCATAAGTTTCATGCCTTTCATCATCTGTACTGTAAATTGCTTTCCATGGTGGGAGTAAAAAAACTTGATTGTAAATGTGTTTTTTACTTTTTTGAAGATAAATTTCTGGATATTTTGTATCATAATAATTCATGTAAGCATGTATGTCAGGTAATCCTCTGTCAAAAAATATATAATCATCCTCCATGTTTGTAGCTTCAATAAATTGCTTTTCCCTACCATCAAGCAATAATTTACTAAATAGTAAAGGGTCTTCTAAAAAAAGATATTCAATGCCGTTCTCTCTTGCCTGTAACGTAACTTGCCTTGAAATTTCAGGAATGCAAACATAATTACGTTTAATCAACTCTTCGATCAATGTTGTTTTTCCACTTCCAGGCCCTCCAGTAATGACAATTTTGTGTTGCATAAATTATTAATAAATTCTTGTGTAACAAAGAAAAAAAATAAATTCAATTAACCTAAATAATATCTGTATTTTTGTCAAAATTTTTCTTCTGTTAATAATGGTATTATTATTGTATTCATTTAATAGTTGAAAAAAACAGAAGTATTAAATGAATAATCACATTGATCCATATAAAGATTTAAAGGCCAAGTTAGAAGAAACAACTAATTTTCCAACTAAATATATGTTTAAATTTATTATTCCATCTAATGATGATAAAGTTAAAGCGATTGAAAATATTTTCAATTATATTGGTGCGGTAATAAAATCAAAAAAATCTAAAACAGGCAAATTTATAAGTTTTACTATTTTAGTAAAAATGAACAGTGCTGATGCTATTATAGAAAAGTATAAAGAAGTCTCTAAAATAGAAGGTGTAATTTCTTTGTGATTTTTTTAACAAACTAATAAAAAAATATAAAATATTTTTGGACATTAAAAACTATTAACTGTCAATACAAATTAAACAGTATTATATGAATTTTAAACCACTATTTATTGTTCTTTTTTTAATAAGTATTTGTTCGCAAGCACAAACAAAAAAGAACACCTTGTTTACTGTAGTTAATACCCCAGTGTCTATTGACGAATTTAATAAAGTATTTAATAAAAATAGAGATATAGTTGCAGAAGAGAATAAAAAATCAATTGAAGATTATCTAGAACTATATATCAATTATAAGTTAAAACTAAAGCAAGCCTATGAATTGAAATATGATACGATTTCGGTCTATAAAAAAGAATTAAACAGTTATAGGGAACAATTAATTACGCCTTATTTAACTGATAGTAAAATTACAGACGATCTTGTCAAAGAAGCTTATGACAGAATGAAAATTGAAGTTAATGCTAGTCATATATTAATTAGTCTACCTCCAAAAGCTTCACCTCAAGACACTTTAAAGGCTTACCAAAAAATTATTGAAGCTAGGTTAAAAATTATAAATGGTTCTTCTTTTGAAGAAGTTGCTAAAGCGTATTCAGAAGATCCATCAGCACAAAATAATGGTGGTAATTTAGGTTATTTTTCTGTTTTTGATATGGTTTATCCTTTTGAAAACGTTGCATTTAACACAAAAGAAGGAGAGGTTTCTATGCCTTTTAAAACAAAATTTGGTTATCATATTGTAAAAGTAAATAAGAAAAGAGCGTCAAAAGGAGAAATAGAAGTTGCTCACATTATGATTAAAGACAATGTGGAAGATTCACTATTCGCAAAAACAAAAATTAAAGAGTTATATACAAAAGTTCTTCAAGGGGATAGTTTTAAGTTTTTGGCAAAAATGCATTCTGATGATAAAAATTCTGCTGTAAATGGAGGTGCAATACCAAAATTCAAATACAATAGAATGATAAAGTCATTTGCAGATGTAGCTTTTTCTTTAAATGAGACAAATAAAGTCTCTAAACCTTTTAAAACTCAATTTGGATGGCATATAGTTAAGTTAATAAAAAAGCATCCTATAAAAGCATTTGATCAAATGCATGATGAATTAACTCAGAAAATTGAAAAAAATGAACGTGCTAAAATTGCAGGAAAGTCTATTGTCAATAAATTGATGAATAAATATACAATAACAAAAGATAATAACTTGGTGCAATTGTTCTTGAAAAATGAGATAGATAGTACTCAGCAAGAATTAAAGCAACCAGTTTTCATTATAAATGGAGCCAAAACTCAACTTAATGCTTTGGTTGATTATAGTAAAACACATGGCAATACTAATAGTGAAGTTATTGTTAATGATTTTTTAGAAATACAAATTTTGAATTATTTTAAAGATAATTTAGAAAAAACAGATGCTGATTTTGCATTTACTATGCAAGAATATAGAGATGGGTTATTATTGTTTGATCTGTTACAAGATAAAGTTTGGAATCGTGCAGAAAACGATACTATAGCTTTAAAAGTTTTTTTTGATAAAAACGCTCAAAAGTATTATTGGCCTAAAAGAGGAGATGTAACCATTGCTTCTTGTACAAAAAAGGATAAAGCTTTACTGGTACAAAAGTATTTGAAGAATGATATAAGTATTGATGAAATAAAGAGATTGGTTAATGAAGGACCTGTTATTCATGTAATATTTACAAAAAGAATTTTAGAAGAAGGAGATAAAAAATTACCTACTAACTTTAAATTAAATACTGTTGGAGTTTCTAATATAATTAAAATTGATACAACTAATTTTGTAATTATTAAAACGAATAAAATTATGCATCCTGAGCCTATGGAGTTTAAAAAAGCAAAAGGAAGGGTTATTAATGATTTTCAAGAGTATATAGAAAAACAATGGATTAAAGAGTTGAGGCAACAGTATCCAGTAAAAATAAATAAAAGAGCTTTGAAAAAAGTAATAAAACAAAATCAGAATTAAATTGCAGCATAAGTTCCTTTACATAGTAGTGTTTATATTGTCTTTATCTTGTGTTAAAAAAGATGAAGAAAAAAAAATCATTGCGAAAGTATATGATACTTTTTTATATAAAGATGAAGTAACCTTAAAATTACCTGTAAATTTATCAAAAGAAGATAGTGTAATATTTGTAAAAAACTATATCAATAGTTGGGCAAAAGAGCAGTTGTTAATTCAAAAGGCAAAAATCAACCTACAAGAAGAAAAAGAACAAATTAATGCTTTAGTCAATCAATATGAGCAAGATCTGTTAATTAACAAGTATAAGGAAGCTGTTGTAATGCAAGAGCTAGACACCTTGGTGACAGTTGCAAATATTGAGAAATTTTATACTGAAAATAAAGAAATTTTTAAATTGAATGAAGCCTTGGTCAAATTTAGATATATTTATTTTGGGAATGGTGTTTTGAATCCAAAAGAAATAATTTCACTATTCAAAGATGATAATCAAGCTTCAGATCAAGAACTAATAAAACAAGAATTACAATTCAAATCTTTAAGCTTAAACGATTCAATATGGATTAAATATGATGATGTAATGAGAACTGCTCCATATTTAAGAGCAATAGATAAAAGTTCATTTTTAAAGAAGAAAAAAATGATACAAAAAAAGGATTCAATAGGAGCCTATTTGGTAAAAATTAAAGATGTATTATTGCGTAATGATATTGCACCAATAAGTTATGCATTACCAATAATAAAACAAATGATATTACATAAAAGAAAACTAGAATTATTAAATAAAATTGAAGAAACACTTATAGACGATGCGATTAAAAATAAAGAATTTCAAATTTACTAAAATGATAAAAAATTATATTGCACTTACATTATTATGTTTTGTTGTCACTATACAAGCTCAAGATTCTGTGCAAAACGACACTAGAGTAAAACTTGATGGTGTTGCAGTTGTGGTAGGAAAGAATATTGTACTTGAGTCTGAAATTGCTGCTTATAAATTGGAGTTAGAGCAACAAAGTGAAGGAAAAGCTAAGGTTTCTAATTGTGAAATATTAGAGCAGATAATGAATAGAAAATTATTATCTCACCATGCTGTAGTAGATAGTATTATTGTTACAGAAGCAGATGTGCAGGGTAGAGTAGAACAAAAGATTGCTTATTTTTTACAACAATTGGGTTCAGAAGAAAAGCTATATAATTTTTATGGATTTAGTGATATGGCTGATTTACGAAAAGAATTTATTGAAGTAGAAAAAGAAGCATCACTAGTTCAGAAAATGAAACAGAAACTTACTGAGGATGTTGATGTAACTCCTGAAGAAGTTCGAAATTATTATAAAAGTTTAGAAGAGAAAAATAATTTACCAGAAATTGGAGCTGAAATTGAATTACAACAAATTGTATTGTATGCTAAGCCTTCTGAAGCCGAAGAAAAAAGAGTCTTAGATAAGTTAAAAGAGATACGAAAGCAAGTTGTTGATGGTGAGGGTAGCTTCAAAATGAAAGCTATTCTATATTCAGAAGATCCAGGTGTTTCACAAAATAGTGGGTTTTATACCATTACAAGAGAAAGTGAGTTTGTGACTGAATTTAAAGAGGCTGCATTTAGTTTAGATGAAGGTGATATTTCTGAGCCTTTTAAATCTGATTTTGGCTATCATATTTTAATGGTTGAAAAAATTAAAGGAAAACAAAGAGATACAAGACATCTTCTAATGCAACCTCAAGTAACTCAAGAACAACTAGATAAAGTAAAAGACTCTTTAGTAAAAATTAGAAAAGATATTTTAACATTAAAATATTCTTTCGAAAAAGGCGTAAAAAAACATTCTGGTGAAAAAGAAACAAAAGCAAATAAAGGCCTGTTAATGAATCCTGAAACTAACGATTCAAAATTTGATTTAACTAGAATGGATCCTAGCTTGTATGCAAGGGTTAGTGCATTAAAACAAGGTGAAGTTACTGATGTCTTTTATGATGAAACTCGAGCTGGAGAAAAGATGTATAAAATTATTTTAATGAAATCTAAAACTGATGCACATATCGCAGATTTAGTTAAGGATTATGTGAAAATTCAAGGTTTAGCTTTGCAGAAAAAAAGAGAAGAAACTATTGCTAAATGGACTAAAGAGAATATTAATGATACCTATATTAAGATTAATAAAGGGTATGTTAATTGTGAGTTTACAAATAACTGGGTTAAGAAGTAATGATGGGCTCTATTAAATTTAGTCTAATAATATTTTAATAATAATCTATGTCTGATGTAGTTGAAGTCGAAAATTTAGTAAAAAAATACAAAGACCTTAAGCAAGAGGTTGGTAAGATTATTGTTGGGCAACATGATGCTATAGATCATGTTATACTTTCTATATTGTGTGGTGGACATTCTCTGTTGGTTGGTGTGCCAGGCTTGGCAAAAACCTTATTGGTAAATACTATATCAGAAACTTTAGGCTTAAATTTCAAAAGAATACAATTTACACCTGACTTAATGCCATCTGATATTATTGGAAGTGAAATTTTAGATGAGAGTCGTAATTTTAAGTTTATTAAAGGGCCTATTTTTTCTAATATAGTTTTAGCAGATGAAATAAACAGAACGCCACCAAAAACTCAAGCTGCTTTATTAGAAGCCATGCAAGAAAAATCAGTAACTGTTGCAGGACATCAATATAAATTAGATCCTCCTTTTTTTGTATTGGCAACACAAAACCCTATTGAGCAAGAAGGAACATATCCTTTGCCTGAAGCTCAATTAGATCGATTTATGTTTTCTATCTTTTTAGATTACCCTACATATGAAGAAGAAGTCGAAATTGTAAAAAGTACAACTACAGATGAAGTAAAACAAATCAATTCCATTTTCTCAGCTCAAGAAATTTTAAGCCTACAACAGCTTATTAGGCGGATTCCTGTTGCTGATAATGTAGTAGAATATGCAGTAAGTTTAGTTGCTAAAACAAGACCGAATTCAGAAAAGGCTACGCAGATTGTCAATGATTATATTGATTGGGGAGCTGGACCAAGAGCCTCACAAAATTTAATTATAGCAGCTAAAGGATATGCCGCAATTAGTGGTAAGTTTTCACCAGACATTGAAGATGTACAAGCTGTAGCATTGGCAATTTTAAGACACCGAATCGTAAAAAACTACAAGGCCGAAGCAGAAGGTGTGACTGAAGAACAAATTATAAAAGCTTTACTTTAGTATTAAATATAAAGGCTGAATAGTCAACTACTCAGCCTTTGGTATTCTTTAGTGTAAATAAATCTATTGTAGAACAGCAGTCCAAGTACCATCAGGAGCAGCCAGATGTTTGTAAGTTCCTTGTTGCATGGTTAAACCTATAATTTTTCCTGTAAAAACATGAGTTGAAATATTTGGATCAGAACCTTCACCTATATACTTTAGCATATTGCCTTCTAAAGACCAAGTGCCATTTGGTACGTAACAATCTGTTTGTGTACAACTTGGCTCTGTATATATCGTAGTAAAATCATCATTAAAATCTACATTTGCTAATAATTCTGTTCCGTTATTGTCTACTATTGTAAATTTCCATTTTGTATTTCCTAATGTAAGTGTTTTTAAAGATAGTTCTTTACTATAAGTTGTACCAATACTTGTGGTTGCAAAAATTCTAAAATAATAAGTGGTGTTTACTGTTAAGTCAGAAATAACACTACTAAATGTTGTAGTTGTTTCAGTAACTTTATTATTACTTGTTGTTGGATTCGGATTTTCACTCCAACAAATACCTTGAGATGTTATTTTATTGCCATCATTAGAAACCACCTTACCACTTATTTTCATAGTTGTAAATGTAATTTCAGCATTTGCTTCTGTAGTTTGGCTTATTGCATTTGAGATTACTCTTGTATCATCATCACTACAGTTACTTATAATAAATGTTAATATTAAAAATGCTATTATTTTTTTCATCTTTTGTTTATTTAAAGTTCTTCTAAATTTAGAATAATCTTTAAACGTTAGAAATAAGTATATTTAGTATACTTTACGTAGATATCATTTTAAAGCTCAAATAAATGACATGCCAACGGTTTAGGTAAAAAAAAATATGTAAATTTGCACTCCTTTTTACAATTACAGATTTTGAAAAGGAACTAGAATAGGTAAATTTTTATAAACGCTTTTATTGGTTTGTTGTTAAAAATCTGAATATCAATAAAATACAAATTTTACAGGCACAATGTCTAAATTACAAGAAAAAATAGATTTATACACTGAAGAGGTTAGTAAATTAGGATTAAAATTAAATACTGATTTATTAGCAAGTGTAACAAAAGGATTAGGACCTTCAATTTACAAAGCAGATGCTGAAAAAGTATCAAGTTCTGATACTAAAGAATTAGAAACAGTTAAGAAGAATTTTTTAATTAAAAAATTAGGCTTAGAAGATTCTCCAAAATTAGATGAAGCTATTGCAAAAGCAATAGAAACCATAGGGTCTTCAAATAGAAATAAATATAGAGCAATTTTTTACACTATTTTAGTAGAAGAATTAGGTGCACAAGCTACTTATGAAACTGAAAAGGAGGTTGAAGAGAAAAAAGAAGCTGTAAAAGCTCCTAAAGAAGAAAAGAAAAAAGTTGAAGTTAAAAAAGAAGAGAAACCTGTAGCTGTTAAAAAAGACGCTGTCAAAAAAGATAAGAAAGTAGTTAAAGAAGAGGTAACTGTTGAAAAATCTCCTAAAGAAGAAAAAAAGGAAGTTAAAAAAGAAGAAATAGTTGCTGAAGAGAAGTTTGAAGAAGTTGAAGTAAAAGAAGAATTTAAAGCTGAAAATACACAAGAATTTTTAGATAATTTCGATTGGCATAAATATGAAGAAGGGATTGAGGTAGTTGATGAAGAAAAATTGAAGGCTTTTGATAAAGCTTTAGAAGGTATCTTAGGTTTTGTTGAAGAGCATCAAGTAATTGATGGTACAGTAACTAGAATGACAGAGCGTGAGGCTATTATTGATATCAACTCTAAATCAGAAGGCGTTATATCGTTAAATGAATTTAGATACAATCCAGATTTAGCTGTAGGTGATACCGTTGAGGTATTGATAGATAAAAGAGAGGATAGTACAGGTCAATTAGTATTGTCTCATAGAAAAGCGAGAGTTATTAAGGCTTGGGAAAGAGTAAATAAAGCTCATGAAACTCAAGAAATAGTTACTGGTTTTATTAAATGTAGAACTAAAGGAGGAATGATTGTTGATGTTTTCGGAATTGAAGCTTTCTTACCAGGTTCTCAAATTGATGTGAAGCCTATTAGAGATTATGATCAGTACGTAGAGAAAACTATGGAATTTAAAGTGGTTAAAGTAAATCATGAATTTAAAAATGTAGTTGTTTCTCATAAGGCATTAATTGAAGCTGATCTTGCTGAGCAAAAGAAAGAAATTATTGGTCAGTTAGAAAAAGGTCAAGTTTTAGAAGGTGTAGTTAAAAACATCACTTCTTACGGTGTGTTTGTTGATTTAGGAGGTGTTGACGGATTGGTACATATTACTGATTTATCATGGAGTAGAATCAATCACCCTAGTGAAATTGTAGAGCTAGATCAAAAATTAAATGTTGTAATTCTTGATTTTGATGATAATAAATCTAGAATTCAATTAGGTTTAAAACAATTAAGTAAACACCCTTGGGAATCTTTAGATAAAGAATT
>DOIV01000285.1:8948-13816 GCA_003511845.1 Flavobacteriaceae bacterium
CATGTATCAGAAATGTCATGGTCAACGCATTTACGTTCAGCTCAAGACTTTGTAAAAGTTGGTGATGAAGTTGAAGCCGTAATATTAACTTTAGATCGTGAAGAACGTAAAATGTCTCTCGGTATTAAGCAATTACATCCTGATCCTTGGACAGATGTAACTACTAAATATCCAGTAGGATCTAAACATAATGGTTTGGTTAGAAATTACACTAATTTTGGTGTTTTTGTTGAACTAGAAGAAGGTATTGACGGTTTAGTATATATTTCTGATTTATCATGGACAACCAAAGTAAAGCACCCTTCTGATTTTGTAAAAGTAGGTGATAAACTTGATGTTGAAGTATTAGAATTAGATGTTGAAGGACGTAAATTAAATTTAGGTCACAAACAAACAACTGAAAACCCTTGGGATGCATATGAAGACAAATACACTGTAGACTCTGTACATAAAGGTGAGGTTTCTCAAGTAACTGATAAAGGAGTGTTGGTTTCTTTTGAAGGAGATACTGTTGAAGCATTTGTACCATCTAGGCATATGGAAAAAGAAGACGGATCTAAATTAGCAAAAGGAGATACTGTTGACTTTAAAGTATTAGAATTCAATAAAGAATATAGAAGATTAGTTATATCTCATACTGCTATGTTCAGAGCTCAAGAAGAAAAGGTTGTTAAAGCAACGAAGAAGAAAATGGAAGATAATATAGAGAAATCTACATTAGGTGACATTTCTGCTTTAGCTGAATTAAAAAGCAAAATGGAAAAAGGAGGGAAATAAAAATTTCCTTACCTTATTAAATATAAAAACCGCTGAATTTTCAGCGGTTTTTTTATGAATTTTTGTTTTTGTTTTATGGTCAAATAAGTTTAACATATGAATCATAAAACTTATATTTGTTCAATAAAATAAATAGCATGAGTTTAATAAAATCAATTTCTGGTATTAGAGGTACTATTGGTGGTCAAGTCAATGATAATTTAACACCAGTTGATACTGTAAAATTTGCAGCAGCTTACGGAAGTTGGCTAATACAAAGAAATAATAATACAAAAAATTTAACTGTTGTTATTGGTAGAGATGCTAGAATCTCAGGTAAAATGGTTAGTAGTTTGGTTGCTAATACACTTGTAGGAATGGGGATTAATGTAATAGACCTAGGCTTGTCAACCACACCAACAGTAGAAGTAGCAGTACCACTTGAAAAAGCAGAAGGAGGTATTATTTTAACAGCTTCTCACAATCCTAAACAATGGAATGCTTTAAAATTGTTGAATGAAAAAGGTGAGTTTTTAAATGCTATTGATGGCCAGTCAATTCTAGATGCTGCTGATAGTGATAATTATACTTTTGCTGAAGTTGATGATTTAGGTTCGTATACCAAAGAAAAAGAGTATATGAACAAACATATAGATGAAGTTCTAAAATTAGATTTGGTAGATGTAGAAGCTATCAAAGGTGCTAATTTTAAAGTTGTTGTAGATGCAGTAAACTCTACTGGAGGTATTGTGATACCAGATTTATTGAAAAGACTAAATGTAGAATGTATAAAATTGTATTGTGAACCTAATGGTCAATTCCCTCATAATCCTGAGCCATTGCCAGCTCATTTAGTTGATATTTCAGCATTGGTAATTAAAGAAAAAGCAGATTTAGGTATTGTGGTTGATCCAGACGTTGATAGATTAGCTTTGGTTTGTGAAGATGGTTCAATGTTTGGTGAAGAATACACCTTAGTAGCTTGTGCAGATTACGTATTAGGTCAAACTCCCGGTAATACAGTTTCAAATTTATCCTCATCAAGAGCTTTAAGAGATGTTACTGAAAAACATGGAGGAAAGTATCAAGCAAGTGCCGTTGGTGAAGTTAATGTTGTGCAATTAATGAAAGATACCAATGCCGTTATTGGAGGTGAAGGTAATGGAGGTATTATTTACCCAGCGTCACATTATGGTAGAGATTCATTGGTAGGTGTAGCCTTATTTTTATCTCATTTAGCAAAATTAAAAGTGTCATGTAGAACATTAAGAGATAGCTATCCTAGTTATTTTATGAGTAAAAATAAAATTCAATTGACTCCAGCATTAGATGTTGATAAGATTTTAAAAACGGTTGCTGATAAGTATAAGAATGAAGAGGTGAACACTATTGATGGCGTTAAAATAGATTTTGAAAACGAATGGGTTCATCTTCGTAAATCGAATACAGAACCTATAATTAGAGTCTATACAGAAAGTACTTCTCAAGATAATGCTGACACATTAGCAAAAAAAATTATGGATGTAATCTCAGCTATTGCTGGATTGTAAAAGGGAAAACAATGAAAAGAACCCTGTTGTTAATGACAATTCTAATTGCTCAGCTTACTTTTTCTCAAGATAAAAATAATTTTGAAAAAGATAATTCAATAGTATTTGAACAACTAAATTCTAGAAAAGGACAATTTTTCGCCTCTTGGGGATGGAATAGAGCATCGTATTCAGCTTCTGATATTTCCTTTAAAGGAAATGATTTTAATTTTATACTTTCTGATGTGAAATCTAGTGATAAGCCAAAATCGTTTGGAATTAGATTTTTAGATCCAGGTGGATTGACATTGCCACAAACCAATTTTTAAATTGGCTATTTTATTAAAGATAATTATAATATTGTTTTTGGTTACGATCATATGAAATATGTAATGCGTAACAATCAAAGGGTAGGTATAAATGGTGAGATTTCAACTGGGAATTATCTCTTTGAAGAATCAAATTATAATTTTGATGGTACGTATGAAAAACAAATGATTGACTTGGCAAGACCATTTTTGTTATTTGAACATACTGATGGTTTGAATTATATTTTTGTTGGAGCTAATAGGTTTGATAATTTGAATAAATTATTACATATCAATACTGATAAGTTTGAAGTAAATATAGAAGAAGGTGTTGATTTAGGGTTTGTAATGCCAAAAACAAACTCTACCATTTTAGGAAACAATCGTTACGATGAGTTTCATGTAGCTGGTTTTGGATTGTCTGCTATTGCAGGGCTCAGTTTAACTTTTTTTAAGCACTTTTATATCAAAACAGATTTTAAGATTGGTTATATTAATATGTCAGATATTAGAATAACTGAAAATAAAACAGAAAAAGCAAAACAACATTTTACCTTTGCTGAAACTTCCTATACTTTTGGTTATCGATTTTACATTTTCAAGTAGGAGTTGTGTTACAATATATGATTACCAACTTGCTGATAACTAAAATGTTATTAACATTATTTTGTGATTGATAAATCAACTATATAGGTTATATTTGCAAAAATAAATAGCATAAGCTTATCAAAAATAAGCAAACCCAAATCACTAAAATTTTGGCATGAAGATTGAAACTATTGAATTATAATAGTTTTAGTATTAATGCGTAATAAAATAAAAATGGAAAAGATATTACTAGCCCTAACAATTTTAGCAACACAATTATTAAACTCTCAAGAAATAAATTCAAGAAAAGGACAGTTTTTTGCTTCATGGGGAATGAATAGAAGTTTTTATTCAACATCAGATATTCATTTTAATGGAAATGATTTTGAATTTAAACTAAATAATATAAAATCTGATGATAGACCATATTTAGACCCCGAAGGTTTATCACCTAAGTATTCAAATATAAAAATTGGTTATTTTTTTAATGACAATTATAATATAGTTTTCGGTTCAGATAATCTAAGGTATGTCTTGCGTAATGGTCAAGATGTAAAAATTAAAGGAAGAATTGATGCAGACTCTTATTTATACGATGGAGTTAAATATAATTTTGATAATGTTTACAATCATGAAATGATTCATTTATCTAAATCATTTTTGCAATATGAATATAACGGACTAAATTATATTTTTGTTGGTCTTAATCGTTTTGATAATTTAAATAAATTTTTACATATCAATACTGATAAATTTGAAGTAAATGTAGAAGGAGGTGTTGATTTTGGACTTGTAATGCCAAATACTAGAATAACTATTTTAGGTAATGAAAGTTATGAAAATTCTAGTGTTGCTGGGTTTGGACTTTCTGCTAATGCAGGTTTAAACTTAACTTTCTTTAAATATTTCTTTATTAAAGCTGCCCTTAAGTATGGTTATATAGATTTAAAAGACATTAGAATATCTAAAGTTGATGCTTCAGAAACTGTAAAACAACATTTTGATTTTATGGAGATACCTTATTCTTTAGGGCTTCGTTTTCAGCTTTTTTCTCCAAAGAAAAAACTCAAAAACATAAGTAAGCCTGATTCTAATGAAGAAGCTATAAGTGTTAAATCTTCAGATACTGATAAAAACATTAGAGAAGTTATAGTGGTTAATGAAGACGAAAATAGTGCTGTTACAAAGAAATGTCCAGGAGACAAAGCGTTAGCATATAAAGAAAAATCTAATAGTGCAACAGATATTCCTACACAGAAAGGTTATAATTGGTTGTCTTTATATTATACCTATAAATGTAAATGTGATAATGGCTCTATATATCCTGATGATTTAGTTCAAATTATTAATAATGTTGTTGATAGTTATCTAGAAAACACAGGAGGAAACTATGGGAAAATAACTAAAGTCTCTAAATGTAAACCTCTTACTAATAATTAACAGATTTTTTAGAGCTCACCTTTAGTTCGTTTCAAGAAATTCTTTTATTAGCAAAACTATATGTATTTTTACATTGTACTAAATTTATTTTACAATGTCATTAGAGAATTATTTTAGCCAATTCAGAAAACATATTATTGGTGTAGATCAAACTTTTAATTCTCCTTATGGAGAGCAGAAAATAATTTATACAGATTGGACAGCCAGTGGTAGATTGTATAGACCCATTGAAGAAAAAATCATCAAT
>DOIV01000187.1 GCA_003511845.1 Flavobacteriaceae bacterium
GAAGCACAAATATCATTCAGATTTTCTTTGATGAAATTAGGATTGTTTTTAACTTCTCTTTGTAAAAAATAAAGAATTCCAGTTTTTAATCCGCTAAAGCTAAAATCTAAAGAGTTTTTGGTTTTTGGTTGTGTAAAAGTATATGCTTTTGGGTTTCCTAATTGAGCATATTTATCAATTAAAGGGCCTCCAGGATAAGACAATCCTAATAATTTAGCGGATTTATCAAACGCTTCACCTACAGCATCATCTAACGTTTCGCCAATAATTTCCATTGAAAAATAATCCGTAATTTTTACAATTTCTGTATGTCCACCACTTATGGTCAAGCATAAAAACGGAAAAACAGGTTTTTTCTGTAGTTCATCATTAATAAAATGTGCTAATATATGAGCTTGCATATGATTTACACTAATTAAAGGTAGTTGCAAAGCCATTGCCATTGATTTGGCAAAAGAGCTACCTACTAATAGAGAGCCTAATAAGCCTGGCCCTTTAGTAAATGCAATAGCCGTCAGCTGCTTTTTATCAATATTTGCTTGTTGTAAAGCTTGATGAACAACAGGAATAATATTCTGTTGATGTGCTCTTGAAGCAAGCTCAGGCACAACACCTCCATATTGCGAATGAATTTCTTGATTGGCAACAACATTACTCAATACTTTGTCGTTGTGTAAAATGGCAACACTAGTATCATCACAAGAAGATTCTATAGCTAAAATATATGTTGAATTATTTGTTGTCAAAATTCTAGTAAGGCATAAAATTTGTACCTGTAATTTATGTATTTTTACAAAGCAAATTTATAACATTTAAAACTATCAAAAGAGCAAAAAAAATAATACTAAGAATTATAGTGGCAATACTGCTCTTAGCTCTTCTTTTGGTTCTTTTACTTTCACTTCCTGTTGTTCAAACCAGAGTAGCTAAAATGGTTACCAATCAAATCAATAAAAAATACAAAACTGATATTATAGTTAAAAAAGTAGACCTTGCTTTTTTAGGTGAAATTCAATTGAAAGGTGTTCAAATTAATGACCATCATAACGATACTTTAATTTTTGTAGATAACTTAACAACATCTATCCTTAATTATAAGAATATTATAGATAACAAATTAGAATTTGATGAAATAGAAGTAGAAGGTTTGAGAATGTATATGAAGACCTATAAAGGCGAAAAAGATGACAATTTATCTGTGTTTATAGATAAATTTGATGATAACAATCCAAAAAAAACGAAGTTACCTTTTTTACTGACTTCTTCTTTATTGAAAATAACGAATGGAAATTTCTATTTGTATAACGAAAACAAGCAAGAAGATCCAATTGTATATTACACAAGTATTAATGGTTTGGTTGAAGATTTTAAAATTGAAGGTTCAAATGTATTTGCAAATGTTAGAGATGTCACATTAGTTGAAGATCATGGAATTGAGGTCACCAACTTATCGACAGATTTTACCTACACTAAAAGTAAAATGGACTTTAAACAAACACACTTAAGAACACTAAATTCATCAATTGATACTGATATTACTTTTAATTATAAACGTGAAGACTTATCTGACTTTACAAATAAAGTGGTTATTGATGCTGATGTTACTAACGCCAGAGTATCTTTAGTTGATTTACATCAGTTTTATGATGAATTAGGACTGAATGATAAAGTCAAGTTTACCACCAAATTAACAGGCACATTAAATAATTTTAAATTAAATAATTTAGTTTTAGAATCAAATAGAAATTCAATTGTAAATGGGCATTTTCATTTTGTAAATGCAGTGAATAGAGAAAACGGATTTTCTTTAAAGGCGAATATTAACGAGCTTTCTTCAACCTACCAAAATTTAAAAATGCTATTGCCTAATATTTTAGGTAGTAGTTTACCACCTGCATTGAAACAGTTTGGTAGGTTTAATGTTACAGGTAAGTCTTTTATTACCAAAAAAACTATGGATGCTGATGTAATTATTAAAACCAATGTAGGAAAAATTATTACAGATTTAAAAATGACCAATATTGACGATGTAAAAAATGCAGAATATATTGGGAAGTTAGAACTAGTTGATGTGGAGTTTGGCAGGTTAATAAAAGATAGCCTTGTCGGAAAATTAACATTAATTGCAGATGTAAAAGGTAAAGGATTTACTTTAGATAAAATCAATACGTCTATAAAAGGGAATATATTTAAACATCAATATAAAGGATATACTTACAATAATATTGAGATTAATGGAGTTTTTAAAAATCAACATTTTGATGGTAAATTGATTGCCAATGATAAGAATTTACAAATGACATTTAAAGGCTTAGCTGACTTATCATCTACAATTTATAAATTTGATTTTATAGCCGATGTAGCTTATGCTAATTTTCATGAATTGAACCTTTTTAAGAGGGACTCTATATCTATTTTAAAAGGTAAAATTGATATTAAACTCAAAGGGAATACGTTAGATAATTTAGCAGGTCAAATTAATTTTTCAAAAGCTTCTTATACCAATCAAAACGATAATTATTTTTTTACAGACTTTAATGTAACTTCTGAGTTTGATAAAGAAGTTAGAACCATAACTGTGAATTCTACTGATATTATTGACGGTAGAATAAAAGGTGTTTTTAAGTTTGACGAAATAGGTAAGCTAGCAGCCAATTCACTTGCAAGTATTTATACAAATTATAATCCTTCAAAAGTTGTAAAAGGTCAGTTTTTAGATTTTAATTTTAAAATTTATAATAAGATAGTTGATGTGTTTTTTCCTGATGTAAAATTGGATGCAAATTCAAGTATAAAAGGGAAAATTAATTCTGATCAAGGTAAGTTTGAATTGACCTTAAAATCACCTAAGCTTGAAGCTTATGGAACACTTATTGAGAATATAAGATTACAAATAGATAATAAAAACCCTATTTATAATACGTTATTAAGTGTAGATAAAGTGAATACTAAATTTTATAATATAGCCGATCTAAATTTAGTGAATGTTACTTTAAACGATACCTTATTCTTTAGAACAGATTTTATTGGAGGTGAAAAACTAAAAGAAAAATTTGATTTAAGCTTTTATCATACCATAAATGAAAATAACAAATCTGTAATTGGTTTGAAAAAATCTAAACTTAACTTTAAAGGTAATAATTGGGCTATAAATCCTAATAATAACAATCAGAATAAGGTGGTTTTTGATAAGAAGTTTGACACTTTTGCTTTTGATAAATTTACCGTATTTTATAACAACCAAACAATAGATTTTGCAGGAGTAATAAGTGGGAAAGATAATAAGGATATTACATTAAACTTGCAAAATGTAAACCTAAATGGTATAACTCCTTATATAGATAATTTTGAATTAGAAGGTTTGGTGAATGGCAGTATAAATTATAAGCAAAAAAACGGAGAAACTTTTCCTTTAGCAAATGTGTCTGTTAATGAATTTAAAATTAATGGTTTTGAACAGGGTGATTTATTTTTAACAGCTCAAGGTGATAATTCTATTGAAAAATATGGTATAGCGGCAAGATTAACCAAAGATGGTTTAGATATGTTATATATTGATGGAGGACTAGATTTCTCAATAGAACAACCAACAATTTTTGCTAATTTTGATATTGCTGAGTTTAACTTAAATGCATTAAGTGCTTTAGGAAAAGATGTTATTACAGATATAAGAGGGACAGTATCGGGCAACGGAACTTTATCAGGTCTTATAGAAGACCCTGATATTAATGGTTTTGTTAATTTAGAAGGGGCGGGATTAAAAATACCATATTTAAATGTTGATTTTGATTTAGAAAATAATACAAAAGTTAAACTTACTAGTCAGTCATTTATATTTTCACCAAGTTCTATTACCGATGTTGATAAGAAAACCAAAGGAAAATTGTCTGGAAGGATATCACATCATAATAAATTTAAAAAATGGTTTTTAGATTTAAAAATTAACACAAATAATTTGTTGGTATTGAATACCGAAGAAGATGAAGAGATGTTGTATTACGGTACTGCTTTTATGGATGGTAACGCATCAATAAGAGGATATACAGATAAATTGGTGATTGATGTAGAAGGCAAAACAATGCCAGGTACAGAGTTTATTGTCCCTTTAAGTGAGATTTCTACTATAGGAGATTCTGGGTTGATAAAATTTGTGACTGAGACAAAAGATGGAGAAGTTGAGAATCAACGCCAAGAAGTAATCTTTGACAAACTAAAAGGATTAACTTTAAATTTTGATTTAGAAGTTACAGATGATGCCATTGCAGAAATAGTTATTGATAAAAACACAGGAAGTGTTTTACGAGGAAAGGGTAATGGTTATATGGGAATCGAGATAAATACGAATGGTAAATTCGAAATTTATGGTACTTATATTGTTAGTGATGGTATTTATGAGTTTAGAAATATTATCAATAAAGATTTTGTTGTTCAGCCTGGTGGATCAGTAACATGGAATGGAAGCCCGTTTGATGCCTTTTTAAATATAAATGCTATATATAAAACCAAAGCAAATCCTTCAATATTATTAGACAATATTTCAAGTAATAGATCAAATAGAAAAATTGACGTGAATTTAGTTGTTGAAATTTCGGGACAATTATTAAATTCTGATATTGATTTTGAGATTGAATTACCAAATCAAAATTCTAATATGAAATCTGAGTTAGATTTTAAATTAAGTAATGAAGATGCAAAAATGACACAATTTTTTTCTTTATTAGTTACAAATTCTTTTTTGCCGTTAAATGAAGGGACGTTGGCTTTTGATGGGAATGCTGCTCTATACGGTACGTTGTCAGAGAAAATAAACAATGTGCTTTCAAGTATGTTAAAAACCAAAGGAGATAAATTTCAATTAGGTTTAACTTATGATATTGCGAGTAGAGATGATGTAAGAAACTATAATATCAACGATCAGTTTGGAGTTTCTTTTTCAAGTACAATTGCTGATAGGGTTATAATAAATGGCAAAGTAGGTGTGCCTGTTGGTTCAAATACACAAAATAATATTGTCGGTGAAGTTGAGGTTGAATTACCTATAAATGAAGAGGGCACACTTACTGCAAAAGCTTATACAAGGCAAAATGATATTGAATATGATGTGTCTGATGTTGAAGGCTATACCAGCGGTGTTGGTTTGTCATGGCGTGTAGATTTTGATAATAGTAGAGAGTTTTTAGATAAAATATTTAAGAATAGAGATAAGAAGCAGGAAAATCAAAAAACGAGAGATAGTCTAAGTACAAAAAAGAAACTGATAAATTATACCGCAAAAAAGAAAGATTCAATCAAATTGAACTGAATTAATAAGTGAAGCTTGATGAATTTTCAAGAAATATACGACTAAGAATAATTTTACCTAATTATTATTGAGGTGACCTATAACGATTTCGCACATAAATTATGAAAAACTAATAAATTAGCTTTATTATTCTTAAATTTACACGACTTTTAAAAGAGTTAATTAATGAAGCGAAAAATTAAAAAAATTGGAGTAATAACCTCTGGTGGAGATGCACCGGGTATGAATGCTGCATTGAGAGCTGTTGTAAGAGCTTGTTCATATTATAAAGTTGAATGTACTGGTTTTTATAGAGGTTATCAAGGGATGATTGAAGGTGATTTTATTGATTTAAGTGCTCGTAGTGTAAAAAATATTATTGGTAAAGGAGGAACAATTTTAAAATCAGCTCGTTCTGATGAGTTTAGAACTAAAGCTGGTAGAAAAAAAGCATATAAAAATTTAAAACAGTTAAATATAGATGCTCTTGTTCTAATAGGAGGAGATGGTACTTTTATGGGAGGAGTTACTTTTGGTAAAGAATATGAAATTCCTTTTGTTGGTATTCCAGGTACTATTGATAATGATATTGCTGGTACAAATTTCACTATAGGTTATGATACCGCGTTAAATACTGTTGTTGAATCTATTGATAAGGTTAGAGATACAGCCAGTTCGCATAATAGACTTTTTTTTGTTGAAGTAATGGGGCGTGACGCAGGTTTTATTGCTTTAAATGCAGGTGTAGGAGCTGGGGCTGAAGAAATTTTGTTACCTGAAGAAGATTTAGGTTTAGACAGATTGTTAGAATCATTACAAAAGAGCAAGCAACGAGGCAAATCATCAAGCATAGTTGTGGTTTCTGAAGGAGATAAAATTGGGAAGAATGTTTTTGAGTTGGCTGAATATGTAACTGATAATTTGCCTGAATATGAAGTTAGAGTTTCCGTTTTAGGACACATGCAAAGAGGGGGAAGTCCTAGTTGTTTTGATAGAGTATTAGCAAGCAGAATGGGTGTAAAAGCCGTAGAAAGTGTTTTGGAAGGTGAAACAGATATTATGGTAGGGTTAATTAAAGATAAAATTATCATTTCAAATATAGAAGAAGCCATAAAATCTTCACATGATATCAATAGAGAATTATTAAGAATATCTGATATATTATCAGTGTAAATAACTATAAATTATGATAAAAATAGGAATTAATGGATTCGGAAGAATCGGAAGGTTAGCATTTAGAATTGCTGTAGAAAGAGGAAATGTACAAGTTGTTGGTATTAACGACTTGTTAGATGTTGATTATTTAGCTTACATGCTAAAGTATGATTCAGTTCATGGTCAGTTTAAAGGTGATGTTGATGTAAAAAACGGGAAACTAATTGTAAATGGTAACGAAATTAGAATTTCAGCTGAGCGTAACCCTGAAGATTTAAAATGGGATGAAATTGGTGCTGAATATGTTATTGAAGCAACAGGTATTTTTAAAACTAAAGAACAAGCAGGAAGACATTTAGCAGCAGGAGCAAAAAAAGTTATTATTTCAGCACCATCTCCAGATGCACCAATGTTTGTAATGGGTGTGAATCACAAAGAGTTAAAAGCAGATGAGGCGGTGTTCTCTAATGCTTCATGTACAACAAACTGTTTGGCTCCGTTAGCTAAAGTGTTACATGATAATTTCGAAATTACAAATGGTTTAATGACAACTATACATGCTGCAACAGCCACTCAAAAAACTGTCGATGGTCCTTCTATGAAAGACTGGAGAGGTGGTAGAGCAGCTATTCATAATGTTATTCCATCTTCTACTGGTGCTGCAAAAGCTGTAGGAAAAGTAATTCCTTCATTAAACGGAAAATTAACAGGAATGGCCTTTAGAGTTCCAACTATGGATGTTTCAGTTGTTGATTTAACTGTACAACTTAAAAAGGGAGCTACTTATGAAGAAGTTTGTAAAGTAATGAAAGAAGCATCAGAAGGTGAACTTAAAGGAATTTTAGGGTACACTGAAGATTTAGTGGTGTCACAAGATTTTGTAGGAGAAACTAGAACTTCTGTTTTTGATGCAAATGCAGGAATTGCTTTAACAGATAACTTTATTAAAGTAGTATCATGGTATGATAATGAATATGGCTATTCAACTAAAATTGTTGATTTGTTAGAGTATTCAGCTTCTCTATAAAAAAAATATTTTTTGTATGTTTAAATCCTGCTTTGGCAGGATTTTTTTATGTACTTAAGTTCCAATAAATTATTTACCTTACGCTAAATTTTTTAAGTAAATTTTTTATTTTGGACATAGGTATTTTACTTTCATTTATAGGTGCAACTTCATTGTTAGCCATTTCACCTGGGCCTGATAACATTTTTGTTTTGATACAAAGTGTTACCAATGGTGTGAAATATGGATTAGCAACCGTTTTTGGTTTAATTTCAGGTTGTCTAGTACATACATCATTAGTGGCATTTGGAGTGTCAGCACTTATTAAAGAAAATGAGCACGTGTTTTTAGGTTTGAAATTTTTTGGTGCAGCTTACTTAATCTATTTAGCCTATAAAATATATAGAAGCCCTTTAGAATTGTCTTTAACCTCTGATAAGAAATTGAAGAAAAATACAATACAATTATTCAAACAAGGTTTTATTATGAATGTATTAAACCCTAAAGTTTCTATTTTCTTTTTGGCATTTTTTCCGGCATTTCTTTTCAGTGAGAGCTTAAGTAAATTATCTCAATTTTTTATTTTAGGTTTTGTATTTATGATTGTATCATTAATTGTTTTTTCATTGATAGCTTTTTTAGCAGGTACAATTTCTAATTCCATTTTACGATACACTAAGGTGGGTCATTATTTAAAATGGATGCAAATTGTGGTATTTGTAGGTATTGTAGTCTTTATTTTATTCACTTAGAAAGTTAAAAATCTTTGTACCTTTGATGTGCAATGCGAAAAGTAAAAATCATAGAATGTCCTAGAGATGCTATGCAGGGTATCAAACAGTTTATTTTGACTGAAGATAAGGCTGCATATATTAATCAATTGCTAAAAATTGGTTTTGATACTATTGATTTTGGGAGTTTTGTGTCACCAAAGGCAATTCCGCAAATGAGAGATACTGCTGAGGTACTTACTAAATTAGATTTGAATGCTACAAAAAGTAAACTACTTGCCATAGTAGCAAATGTACGAGGAGCCAATGATGCATCACAATTTGAAGAAATAAATTATTTAGGTTATCCTTTTTCTATATCTGAAAATTTTCAGATGCGAAACACAGGTAAAACTATAGCCGAATCTATTCTAATCTTAGACGAAATTTTGAACATTGCAACTAAAACCAATAAAAAAGTGGTTACTTATTTGTCTATGGGTTTTGGTAATCCGTACGGTGACCCTTGGAGTGTAGATATTGTTGCAGAATGGACGGAAAAGATGTCAAATATGGGCGTAAAAATTATATCACTATCTGATACTATTGGAAGTTCTACACCAGAAATTATTGAGTATTTGTTCAAACATTTAATTCCTTTATATCCAGAAATTGAATTCGGAGCTCATTTACATACCACACCAACTACTTGGCAAGAAAAAGTAAATGCAGCTTATAAAGCTGGTTGTAACCGATTTGATAGTGCAATTAAAGGCTATGGAGGTTGCCCGATGGCAAAAGATGAATTGACAGGGAATATGCCGACTGAAAAAGTGCTAGAATATTTTAAAAATCATAAAATAAATCTTGAACTGAATCAAGAAGCTTTTGCAAAGGCTTATGGTAATTCTTCCACTGTATTTTTGTAAAAATTTGAAATAAAATTAATTTTTGTAAATTGACAAACCGATAATTTTATAGATATGGCAACAGATGAAAAATTTACAAGTTTAAAAGAATTTTACCCTTTTTATTTAACAGAACATAGTAACTCTACTTCTAGAATTTTGCATTTTATTGGTACAGGCCTTGTAATTCTACTGCTAATTTCTACACTTTTCACTCAGGTTTGGTCTAGGTTGTGGTTTATTCCGGTAATAGGTTACGGATTTGCTTGGGTTGGTCATTTCTTTTTCGAAAAAAATAAACCAGCTACTTTTCAATATCCTTTTTACAGCTTAACATCCGACTTTATTTTGTTTTGGCACTTGTTGATTGGTAAAGAGAAATTTGTGCCTTTAATAAAATAAATTAAAAGAGAATTAAAAAACCACTTCTACCTTAAAAATAAAGCAAAAGTGGTTTGCATAATTATTTGAGTTATGCATTTAACTTTTAGAAACAGTAACGGTTCTCTTTGGTTACTTTATCAGCAATAATATTTCTCAATTCTATGATATTTGGCATATTATTATATTTGATATATCGTTTTAAGCCCATTAACATCATACGTTGTTCATCGCCTTCTGCAAAAGAAATTATTGAATGCTTTCCTGCAGTTTCAATAACATCAATAGCATAGAATAGGTTTAATTTAGCCATTGCTATTTGCTCTTTTACAGCATCTTCACCATTCTTTTTGGCTAATTTTTCAGCACGTAATAGTGCAGATTCAGCCATGTAAATTTGAATCAAAATATCAGAAGATGCTAACATTAGTTGTTGTTGCTCATCAATTTTTTCTCCATATTTTTGTAGTACTGCACTTGCAACCATTAAGAATAACTTCTTCAAATTTTTAATGATGTGTTTTTCTTCTGCAAATAAAATAGAAGAATCGATAACATCGAAAGAAGGTATACTTGTTAATTCAGAGGCAACAGCAGTTGCAGGGCCTAATAAATCAACATGACCCTTCATTGCTTTTTTAATTAGCATACCAATACTTAGCATTCTGTTAATCTCATTTGTACCTTCGTAGATACGAGCAATACGAGCATCACGCCAAGCAGATTCTATTGGAGTTTCTTCAGAGAAGCCCATACCACCAAAAATTTGAATACCTTCATCAGTACATTTCTGAACATGTTCAGAAACAGCTACTTTCAAAATAGAACATTCTATAGCATATTCTTCAACACCTTTTAATTCAGCTTCTTGATGTGTATCCTTTCCGTTATTGCTTCTTAATTCAATTCTGTCTTCAATATTTTTTGCTGCTCTATAACTTGCAGATTCACCAACCCAACAATTGGTAGACATTTCAGCAATTTTTTGTCTGATAGCTCCAAATTTTATAATAGGTGTTTTAAATTGCTTGCGTTCATTCGCATATTTAACAGATTCTGTAATTACTCTACGCTCTGCATCTAAACAAGCCGCCGCTAATTTAATACGACCTATGTTTAAGGCATTCATTGCAATTTTGAATCCGTTACCTCTTGTAGAAAGCATATTTTCTACAGGTACTTTTGTGTTTTCATAAAACACTTGACGTGTAGAAGAAGCACGGATACCTAATTTATGTTCTTCTTCACCCATGGTAATCCCGTTAGGGCTGTTTTTGTCATATTCAACAATAAAACCAGTAATGTTTTTATCATCTTCAATTCTTGCAAATACAATCATTAAATTACAGAAACCTGCATTAGAAATCCACATTTTATTACCAGTAATGCTATAATATTTTCCGTCATCAGATAAAACAGCTTTTGTCTTTCCAGAATTTGCATCACTACCTGCTGTTGGCTCTGTCAAACAATAAGAACCCATCCATTCACCCGATGCTAATTTTGGTACATATTTTTTCTTTTGTTCTTCGGTTCCATATAAGGTAATTGGCATGGTGCCAATACCAGTATGTGCACCAAAAGCGGTACTGAAAGAACCTGTAGCTCCAGAAATATAATCACAAGTTAACATGGTTGAAACAAAACCCATACCCATTCCTCCATATTCTTCAGGTACAGAAACACTCAAAAAGCCCATTTCACCTGCTTTTTTCATTAATTCTTCTGTTAAAGCATAATCTTTTTGTTCAAAACGTGCTTTATGAGGCCAAATTTCCCGATCAACAAATTCGATGAGAGATTCTTTCATCATGATTTGATCTTCGGTGAAATCTTCGGGTGTAAAAATATCTTCACAGTCTATTTCTCTTACTAGAAATTGTCCGCCTCTTAGTAGTTGTTTGTTTGTTTCTGTACTCATTACCTGTTTTTTTTCTTATTAATATACTCTAGAATTACACCCCTAAAGTCCCCTCAAGGGGACAATACTGGAATAACACTTCATTTTAGTTTTTATATTTACTCTCCCCTTTGAGGAAATATCTAGCTATAGTTCTGTTTCTTGTCTTGATTCTTGGGTCTTTTAGTCTTGATTCTTACTTAAGGAATTAGCTCCGCTGATTCTTTTCTTAAATTCGTTCTTGCTATCTGCATTTTTATAAAATGCAGAGCAAAAATCTCTTTATTTCAAGAATTCATAAACTCCTGCTGCTCCTTGTCCCGTACCCACACACATCGTAACTACACCATATTTGTTTTTACGTCTTCGCATTTCATTGAATAGTTGTACTGATAATTTTGCACCAGTACATCCTAATGGGTGTCCCATAGCAATGGCTCCACCGTTTACATTTACGATGTCTCCATTAAGACCTAATTCATTTATTACTGCAATAGACTGAGAAGCAAATGCTTCATTCAATTCAAATAAATCGATATCTTTTACAGTTAATCCTGCTCTTTTTAATGCTTTTGGTACTGCTGCAACTGG
>DOIV01000200.1:0-2824 GCA_003511845.1 Flavobacteriaceae bacterium
ACTTAATTAATTAGTTTCAAAATCTTTTAATTCTAATTCAATCTTTTCTTGTTTTGTGAGGTTGTTAATTTTAGAGTTTAAAGCTGAAAAGGCATCTAGAATATTTTGAGTTTCATCTTGTACTTCTTTAGCTTTTATACTAGGAATAGTTGCCATGTCAGCTAAACGCAATGCGTTGTTGTGAAGTACGTTGATTCTAATGCCAATATCTGGTTGTTTAAACCTTTCAATTTTTATAGAGTCTTTAAGTTGCTTTGTGCTTGAAGAAAGTTCTTTAGATAAATTTAAAGCTTCGATTGGAGAACTACTATAAAATTTTTCTAATAGTTGGTCTAGTTGTTGATATTCAGTCCAATTTTGAACCTTTAGTTTGGCAGCTGGACTCAAAGTTTCACCAATTGCTCTAATGGTTTTTTGATTTTGTACGGTAGAAGAGTCTACGTTTGTTGATTCCGTTTTGAGTACTTTGATATCTTTTTTTTCACAAGATATAAAGCTTATTAAAAAGATGAATAGGTATATGTTTTTATAATAAATCATTTTTATATCAAACAGTATAAAATTAGTACAAATATAATTAATTATTGACTTAGTTTTTACTTCTTTAAGAATTTTTAATTTATATATTTGACAAAATTTATTAATTTATTAAATGAAGAATTCAATTAAACTTATTATTGGGGCTGCTGGCCAAATTGGTACTGAATTAACTTTGAAATTACGTGAAATGCATACTAATTCATCAGTAATTGCTTCAGATATAAGAGAAGGAAATGATGAATTGATGCATAGCGGAACTTTTGAAGTGTTAGATGCTACAGATAAAATAGCTATACAAGCAGTTGTTGAAAAACATCATATCTCTGAAGTGTATTTAATGGCTGCAATGCTATCTGTAACTGCTGAAAAACATCCAAAAAAAGCATGGGACTTGAATATGAATTCATTATTACATGTATTAGAATTAGCTAAAGAAGGTGTTATAAAAAAAGTATTTTGGCCAAGTTCAATTGCTGTATTCGGGAATTCTTCACCACCTATATATACACCTCAAAAAACTATTCTAGAACCGACAACAGTTTACGGTATTAGTAAGTTGGCTGGAGAAAATTGGTGTGCTTACTATAAAGACAAATACAATGTTGATGTTAGAAGTGTTAGATACCCAGGTATTATTAGTTGGAAAACAAAACCTGGTGGAGGAACAACTGATTATGCTGTTGAGATTTATCATAAAGCTCTAGCTGATGGTAGTTATGAATGTTTTTTAGCTGAAAACACAAGATTACCAATGATGTATATGGATGATGCTATAAAAGCTACAGTTAATTTAGTGAATGCTGATTTACCAAAGACATTTACATCCTATAATATTGCGGCTATTGATTTTACACCGAGTGAGATCGCAAAATCAATACTAAAATATATTCCAGCATTTAAAATTAAGTATTCTCCTGATTTTAGACAGAAAATTGCTGAGAGTTGGCCAGAAAGTATTGATGATAGTCAAGCAAAAAGAGATTGGAGCTGGCAGCATACTTTTAGTTTAGAGAGAATGACAGAAGTTATGCTTGAAAATCTCAAGAAGTAAATTATACTATCAAGTTTGTAATCAAATTAATGTTATTTTAAGTTTTATAAAAATGTTTGTCTAATTCTTGAAATTAAATAATTGGTTATGAATGAAAGTATTAAAAATGGTTTAGAAAAATCTATTTCTTATAAAGAATATAGAGGTTTAGTAACCAATTTGTTAAAAGAAGGAAAGTCGACAGGTTTAGTCCAATCTGATGAAATTTTCAATTATAGTAAGTTGAATAATAGTAGAATGAAACGTTTAGATAAAACTTTTCATTTGTCTAAAAAAGCAACAAAAAATGTAGAAAATTTACCAGAAAAATATATTTGGTTAGTTATTACTGAAGGTTGGTGTGGAGATGCAGCTCAAATTTTACCTATAATAAACAAAATGGCAGAAGCTTCAGAAAATATTGATTTAAGAATAGTTTTACGTGATGAAAATGAGAGTTTGATAAATCATTTTTTAACCAATAACGGTAAAGCCATACCGAAGTTGATTTTACTAAATGCAGAAACCAAAGAGGTTTTAGGTGATTGGGGCCCAAGACCTAAAGAAGCTGCTAAAATGGTAGCTGAACAAAAAGAAAAGTTTGGTAGCTTAGATGCGAATTTTAAAAAAGAATTACAAAACTGGTACAATACAAGTAAAGGAGTAGCTATTGAAAATGATTTATTACAACTATTGAGTATTACTCAATGTGTTTAGAAAAATTTCAATAGTTTGACTGTCATTAACATTATATTCTCCAATTTTTGTTCGCCTTAAGGCGGATAAATGAGCTCCTGAATTTAGTGCATTCCCAAAATCATAAGCTAGAGAACGGATGTAGGTTCCTTTGCTACAAACTACTCTGAATTCAATATTGGGGAGGTTGATTTTGGTGATTTCAAATGTAGAAATAGTAACTTTACGTGTCTTTATCTCGGTGGTTTCACCAGCTCTTGCTAATTCATATAGCCGTTTTCCATCTTTTTTTATAGCAGAAAAAATAGGAGGTTTTTGATCAATCTCACCTGTAAATTGAGCGGTTGCATTGTGAATGAGCTCTTCAGTTAAATGTTTTGTTGTAAAAGTATGGTCAATATCGGTTTCTAAATCGTAAGATGGAGTAGTAGCTCCTAAAGTAAATGTACCGGTATATTCTTTGGTTTGAGCCTGATATTCATTTATTTTTTTGGTGAATTTACCAGTGCAAATAATCAATAAACCCGTTGCTAAAGGGTCAAGTGTTCCGGCATGACC
>DOIV01000200.1:3224-3752 GCA_003511845.1 Flavobacteriaceae bacterium
GTCCAAGTTAGTGGCTTGTCAATAAGTAGTAGTTGCCCATTTTTAAAATCTTCAGCAGTCACTATATGCTTAATTTGTAGATAAAGAAATGAATAATTAATAATGAAATGCCGAGTACTATTCTATAATACCCAAAAATTTTAAATCCTTTTTTACTTAGGTAATCAATAAATGACTTAATGGCAATCAAAGCAACAATAAAAGCAATCACATTACCTATAATTAAAAAATTAATTTGTTCACTACTCAATTCAAAACCCGCCTTATAATAGTCATACAGTTTTTTTGCTGTAGCACCAAACATTGTAGGTACTGCCAAGAAAAAAGAAAATTCAGCTGCCGTTTTCCTGTTTATTTTTTGTGTCATACCTCCAACAATACTTGCTCCACTTCTTGAAGTTCCAGGAATCATCGCTAGACATTGAAAGAATCCTATTTTTAGTGCTGTTGCGTAACTTATTTCAGTGTGCTCTGTTGGGTTGTTTTTATCAAATTCTTCATTAGACTTAAACCAATCATCTACTTTTA
>DOIV01000293.1 GCA_003511845.1 Flavobacteriaceae bacterium
TCTGGAAATAAGCTAGTTTTTGTATCTGTATATTCCATAATAGGACCAAAAAAGATTTCTTTATCAGCAAATGGCACGTTAGCACCAGGAGAAATCACTTCTAAACCCGTTGTTATCATCTTAGAAATTTGTTCTTTAGTGACTAACCTTGAAGCTGCATCTGGGACAAAAATTTCTGCTGGTAATGACCAAATACGCTCATTCATTTCTTCAAAAGGAATCATTTCTTCAGCGACTAGCATGTTTCCTCTTTTATTAAGAAACATGGTTCTTACCTCATCAGAGCTAAATCCGTTTTCATTAATAACACCACCTGACCGATCAATAATCCCTACAATTTTAGCACCTAACTGATCTAAATAATAAGCGGCAGCTGACCCTACATTTCCAAAACCCTGAACTATAGCTCGTTTTCCTTTTAGATTACCTCCAAAAATATCATAATAATGTTTTACAGCTTCTGCCACACCATAATCTGTAAGCATATCTGCTACAGTATATTTTCTTGAAATTTCTGGCGTATACTTCGGGTCTTCTATAACTTTAATAACACCATGGCGTAACTGACCAATTCTATTAATTTTTTCTGATTCTGTTGGTTTAAAATGCTCATTAAAAACATCTTCTTGCGGATGCCATATTCCTGAATTTTCAGTTAGTGGAATTACATCATGAATTTCATCTACGTTTAAATCGCCACTTGTACCCTAATAATATTTTAATAATGGCGATACTACCTTATACCAACGCTCTAAAACACCTCTCTTTCGAGGAACATTAGGATCAAAATTTATACCTGATTTTGCACCACCAATCGCTGGACCAGATACTGTAAATTTAACTTCCATGGTTTTAGCTAAGGACAAAACCTCGTTCATATCTAACCCTTTTCGAATTCTTGTACCGCCGCCCGCTGCTCCACCTCTAGGAGTCTTATATACAGTTAAATGAGATTCTGAAACTCCCGATGCTTCGGGACAGAATGACGACAATAAATACTTTATATCTCTTTACGGACATACAATTCATTTAAATTGATTTTCAAATATAATTAAGTTCTGGGATTAAAAATCAATCCTGCCGAATGATTTTTACTTGCACCTGTAACAGAACTTAAAACATTAATTTTTCCTTGTAATTTTAACAACCCTAAAAAAGCAAAAATGAGAGCCTCTTTAAAATCAATCAATTCATTATTTGGTAAAACTAACTCTTGCCCTATATAAAATTTTATTCGTTGCATTAAAAAAGTATTGAACACACCTCCGCCTGTTGCTAAAATTTTAGACTCCTTTTCAATTATTTTCGCAATTTGAATTGCAACATGTTCAACAAAAGTTCTTAAAACATCTATAATTTCAAGATTATAATTATCTATCAACGGAAAAATATTTTCCAACACCCATTCCAATCCTAATGATTTAGGGTATGGTTGACTATAAAACTCTAATTCATTTAATCTATCTAATAATTCTTGACAAACCTCTCCCGTTGATGCCAATTGTCCTTTATCATCATAAGGTAAACCCAATTGATTTACATAATGATTCATCACAATATTTACAGGGCAAATATCAAAGGCAATTCGCTTACCATCCTTTTCAAAAGAAACATTTGCAAAACCTCCAAAATTGATACAATATTCATAATCGGCAAACAACAATTGATCGCCAATGGGTACTAACGGAGCTCCTTGACCTCCTAACTTAACATCTTGCGTTCTAAAATCATAAATTATTTTTTGGTTTGTAATAGCAGCGATAGTTTTACCATCACCTATTTGTAAAGTAATGCCTTTATCTGGTTTGTGAAAAATGGTATGTCCGTGAGATGCAATAAAATCTAGTTGAGTTAGTGAATTTTCTTCAATAAAATTATTGATTAAGCTTCCTAAATAGGTGCCATATTCAATATTGACACTCTCTAAAACATCTTTATCTGATGAAAAAGCATTTTTAAGTTTACTTAACCAAGCATCCGAATAAGAGAAAGTTGCCGCATTTAGTATTTCAAAATGGTATTGATTAGAAACTTCAAACTTCACATAGCATAAATCAACACCATCTAGTGAAGTACCACTCATCACTCCAATACAATAAAAAGTTTTAACCTTCATAATTTTGTAAAAATAGTATAAGATTTTTATAAATTCTGTATCTTTGAAGACATTTTTAATCTAAACATAAAAGATTTTCAATATTATGGATTTTAGCCTTACAGAAGAACATATTATGATTCGTGATGCAGCACGCGACTTTGCTCAACAAGAATTATTACCAGGTGTAATAGATCGTGATGAGAAACAAGAATTTCCTCATGAACAAGTAAAAAAAATGGGAAAACTTGGTTTTTTAGGAATGATGGTCGACCCAAAATATGGCGGCGGCGGTATGGATGCCATTTCATATGTGTTGGCAATGGAGGAGATTTCTAAAATTGACGCTTCAGCTTCTGTAGTAATGTCAGTAAACAATTCTTTAGTATGTTGGGGACTTGAAACCTTCGGAACTGAAGAACAAAAACAGAAATATTTAACCAGACTAGCTACAGGCGAAATTATTGGTGCGTTCTGTTTAAGTGAACCCGAAGCTGGTAGTGATGCAACTTCGCAAAAAACAACTGCAGTTGATAAAGGTAATCATTACATCCTTAACGGAACAAAAAATTGGATTACCAATGGTGGTAATGCAAGTGTATATTTAGTCATTGCTCAAACCGACCCTGAAAAAGGACATAAAGGCATCAATGTATTAATTGTAGAAAAGGGAGCAGAAGGTTTTGAAATAGGCCCTAAAGAAAATAAATTAGGTATTCGTGGTTCTGACACACATTCGTTATTATTTACAGATGTAAAAGTCCCAAAAGAAAATAGAATTGGTGAAGATGGTTTCGGATTTAAATTCGCTATGAAAACCCTTGCTGGAGGCCGGATAGGTATTGCATCTCAAGCATTGGGTATTGCCTCTGGTGCTTATGAATTGGCATTGCAATACTCTAAAGAACGTAAAGCTTTTGGCAAAGAAATTAGCAAACATCAAGCCATTGCTTTTAAATTGGCAGATATGGCAGTTGAGATTGAGGCTGCACGACATTTATGCATGAAAGCTGCATGGGATAAAGATCAAGGCAATAATTACGATTTATCAAGTGCCATGGCAAAATTATATGCTGCTGAAATGGCAATGCGTGTTACGGTAGAAGCCGTACAAATACATGGTGGTTATGGCTTTGTAAAAGAATATCATGTAGAGCGTATGATGCGTGATGCGAAAATTACTCAGATTTATGAAGGTACTTCTGAAATCCAAAAGATTGTAATTTCTAGAAGTGTTTTGAAAGGGTGAAATTATTATTATCATTCCTCTGCTCTCGAAGATTCGGGAGCAGGAATCTAAATTAATTAAGCATCATAATTTTTTTAATTCAACAGAATACAACTGCAACCCTGAAGCAGGAGCAACACCTTGTAAAGGTTTTCTATCGTTATCTTCTTGTATAGATTGTTTGATTTGCTCTAAACTGACTTTCCCTTTACCTAGCTCAAATAACATATACATCATCAATCGGATTTGATAACGTAAAAATCCGCTTCCTTTTACACGCAAGTAATAACTTTTTCTAGGAAAAAAATTTGCAGTATAAATAGTATTCTCTGTGATTTCGCAACAATCTATCGTTCTTTTAAAAATAGTTTTCTCTGAAGGTTGTGTACAGTATTTTTGAAAATAATGTTCGCCTTGAAAAAGAACTGCTCCTTTTTTCATCATTTCTATATCTAAATTATCATCAAAGCCTACAATTAACGGTGCAGCAAACGGGTGATTCTTTTCTCCAAACGAAAAAAAATACAAATACTCTTTAATTTTAGGATGTTGAATAATATTAAAATTAGTAGCTACAGATTTGACATGCAAAGCCTTGAAATCAGGTGGGATATTTGAATTTAGTTTTGATATAAAATCTGTTCCGTCTATACTTTCATTAATAAATAACTGAAAAATATAATGGTTTGCCGACACTTTAGCATCGGTTCTACCTACACCTAATGTTTTGTAATTAAAGTGATTAAATACAAATGACAGTGATTTATCTACCATGTCATGCAATGTTTTAGCATTGGTTTGCTTTTGCCATCCATGAAAACGAAAACCTAAAAATTGCATGGACACTAAATATGTATATGAGTATTTCATGTGACTATTTGTAAAATCAAGTGTTAAAATTGGTGTAAAAATAAGTTTTTTTTGCAAAAGCTCATTTTTATCATATCACCAAAAAAACAAGTACAAATTAGTAACTTCATTTTTCTGATTAAATTAAACGACTCATATTATCATTTTATGTTTTTTGCCTTATATTTTTTATTACAACTACGTAATTATACGTAGTTATTTAAGCTTTTTATTTTCATTTCTACGTATTATTTTTATATTTGTGATTATAAAAATCAATTAAAATCTAAATTATGAATAAAATTTTTACATTTCTAGTATTCATTCTAACTTTCTCATCTGGGTTTTCACAGGAAGAAACGGAAAAAAAAGTAGAAAAAAAATTCTCTTTTAGTGGTAGTATAGACACGTACTTTAGATACAATCTTAACGCACCAAATAATAAAAATCGCTGTAGCCACCAGGCTCTTCCTTCGCAAACTTACCTGGCTTTGCTTTAGGCATGGCTAATCTAGTAATTGGTTACGAAGGTGAAAAAGTTGGCTTTGTAGCTGATTTAGTTTACGGACCAAGAGGAGAAGATGCTACTTTTTTATCAACCTCTTTAAGACCAGGAGGTCGTTCAAATATAGTAAATCAACTATATGTCTATTGGAATGTTAGCGAATCAGTTAAATTAACAATTGGTAATTTCAATACCTTTTTAGGTTATGAAGTCATTTCACCTACAGTAAATTTTAATTACAGCACATCGTATTTATTTTCTTATGGCCCTTTTAGCCATACAGGGTTAAAAGCAGATATTGCCTTGACTGATGATTTCAGCTTAATGTTAGCAGTTATGAATCCGACCGATGCAACAGAATACAATCCTACAGGAGAATATGCATTTGGTGCACAATCGGGTTATGCAGACCAATACTTAAATTTCTTATTAGATGACGGAGCCTATGAAATAGACTATACTGGTGGTGTAAAATTATCTGAAAAAATGTTTTTAGGGATAAATGCAGCACTATATGACAATGGTAACAGTGGAGATGATAAAGCAGGCTTTGCTGGCGTAGCACTTTACCCTCAATACTCTACATCAGAAACTTTGTCATTTGGACTTAGAGGTGAATATTTTGTAGAAACTAGTGATTTTGGTGCTATAGGCTCTGGTGTTGAAAATTCTAGTATTTTAGCAGCAACATTAACAGCTAAGATTAAAATTGGAGATTTAACAATCATTCCTGAATTACGTCTAGATTCTAGTTCAGACGATTTCTTTGCTGATAAAGATTTAAAAACACAGAAAAGCTTAAGCTCATTTGTTTTAGCTGCTGTATATACATTTTAATCATTTTAAAAATATTTAATCATGAAAAAAATAGAAGCAATTATCAGAAAATCAAAATTTGAAGCCGTAAAAGAAGCCTTACATAATGTTGGCGTAAACTTCTTCTCTTATTGGGATGTTACTGGTCAGGGGCATGAAAAAGAAGGCCATGTTTATAGAGGAGTTTCATATAGCACTAGTGATATTCAACGTAGGTATTTATCTATAGTGATTAATAAAGACTTTAAAGAAGCTACAATCAAAGCTATTATTGATGCTGGTAAAACAGGAGAAATAGGCGACGGTAAAATTTTCGTTTCAGACATAGAAGAAAGTTACAGAATTAGAACTGGCGAAAAAGGCGGACAATCACTAAACTAACAACAAACAAAC
>DOIV01000088.1:0-2399 GCA_003511845.1 Flavobacteriaceae bacterium
CAGCACGAAGATGGCTCTGTACACGAAGAACACGCAGTTGAAAACCATCATCAAGAAGAGTTTAAGATAGAATTAGATAGTGTTTCAAATAAAACTGAAAAACACGAGCATAATCACGAAGATGGACATCAACATTAATTACAAATTATGAATAAAATATCAATAGTATTTATACTGTTTTTGTTTACTGCTTGTTCAAATAATAAATCAGCAGAGCACGGACATCCACACGGTGATGAAACACATACTGAAACAGAACTCGAACCGCTTGCTTACACCATATATTCAGATAAATCTGAGCTATTTGTTAAGTTTAAACCTTTGATAGTTGGTGAAACCTCAAAGTTTGCTGCACATTTTACCATTCTCGGAGAAACGTTTTTGCCATTAACAGAAGGTAAGGTGGCAGTTAGTTTGATTCTTGGTGAAAATGGTATAAAAAATAGTGCTAAAAAACCGAGTTCTCCAGGGATTTTTCGTCTCGCTTTGAAACCAACAAATGCAGGAAAAGGCAAGCTTATTTTTGATATTGAAACAAAAGATTTTTCGGATAAAATTATAATAGAGAACATCAGTGTTTATCCAAATGCGAAAGAAACATCTGAAAATCCACAAGAAAATGTGTTTGGCGAAGAAATATCTTACTTAAAGGAACAGGCTTGGAAAGTGGAATTTGCAAATACAAAGCTAAAAAAACAAGCCTTTTCTGAGATTATAAAAACAACGGGGCAAATCCTTTCTGCACAAGGAGATGAAAGAATTCTAACAGCTAAAAACAGTGGTATTATCACCTTTACGAACAGTAAAAAAATGATTGGTTCTGCCGTTTATTCAGGTGAAAATATGTTTAATATCTCTGGGGAAAGTATAATTGATAATAATTTAGATGCCAAATATACACTTGCTAAAGCGAATTACGAAAAAGCTAAAACCAATATTGAAAGAGCCAATGAACTGGTAAAAGACCAAATTATTTCTCAAAAAGATTTTCACGAAAGACAACTTACATACGAGAACGCTAAAACAACTTTTAACAACATTGCAAATAGTTACACCACAGGTGGACAAAAAGTAAAGTCACCAATAAAAGGATATATCAAAAATCTATTGGTCAGCGAAGGACAATACGTAGAAATCGGGCACCCTATTGCAAGTGTTTCACAAAACCGAAAGTTGATATTAAAAGCTGAAATATCTCAAAAGCATTTTTCAAAACTTAACAGCATTTCATCTGCCAATTTTAAAATGGCTTATGATAATAAGGTTTACAAAACAGACGATTTGAATGGTAAATTGATTTCCTACGGCAAGAACACCAACAACAACGCTTATTATATTCCTGTAAACTTTGAAATTGACAATAAAGGAGACATAATTCCAGGTTCTTTTATAGAAATTTACCTTAAAACAACTGTGATTAAAGATGCTTTAGTAATTCCATATTCAGCACTTATTGAAGAGCAAGGGAATTATTATGCTTATGTACAAACATCAGGTGAAGGCTTTCAAAAAAGAGAGTTAGAACTTGGTGTAAATGACGGTATATATGTGCAAGTATTATCAGGCATCAGGGAAAATGAAAGAGTAGTTACAAAAGGTGCATACCAAATAAAATTGGCGACAATGTCTGGTAAAATGCCTGCTCACGGTCACGAACATTGATGGGAATTTTAAATGTTGAATTGGGAATGTTGAATTTTAAATTAGAAAGATGAAAAAAGACAATATCATACTTGACAAATCATTTGATTTTGCTCTTAGCATCATTGAGTTATATAAAAAAATGATGGAGCAGAAAGAATTTATTTTGTCAAAACAAATTCTGCGAAGCGGAACAAGCATTGGTGCTAATATTGAAGAAGCAACTGCTGCTATTTCAAAAAAAGACTTTGCTTTTAAAATGTCTATCTCATCAAAAGAAGCAAGGGAAACGAGATACTGGTTAAGGTTGCTTGAAAAAAGTGAACTTGTAAATATTGATGTGAAAAAATATTTATATGATATAGAGCAAATCATCAATATTCTCACGGCAATTGTAAAAACCGCTCAACAGAAATTATGAATTGGGAATGTTGAATTTTGAATTATAAATGTTGATGAAATACTAATTTAAATTTCTCATCATTTATAATTTAAAACTTAAAATTCAAAATTCCAACAAAATTTAAAACTTAAAATTCAAAATCCCTTATGGATAAAATCATACAATATTCGCTACATAATCGCTTGATAATTATCGTAGCATCTGCACTACTTTTAATTGCAGGAATTTATACCGCTTCTAAAATGGAAGTTGATGTGTTTCCAGACCTCACTGCACCCACAGTTGTGGTACTGACAGAAGCACACGGAATGGCTCCCGAAGAAGTAGAAAAATTAGTGAGTTTTCAGATTGAAAC
>DOIV01000088.1:2771-6875 GCA_003511845.1 Flavobacteriaceae bacterium
ATTGTTTGGGTGGAGTTTGAATGGGGAATGGATATTTTTAAAGCAAGACAGATAGTTAATGAAAAATTAATAACTATTGCAGAAAAATTACCGCAAGGTGTTGGAAATCCTACGCTTGCACCTCAATCATCTATAATGGGCGAAATTATGCTCATAAGTTTATCATCAGACAGCACAAGTCCGATGGATTTAAGAACGCTTGCCGATTGGAATATTCGCCCAAGATTATTAGCAACAGGTGGTGTTTCCAATGTTATCGTAATTGGCGGAGAGTACAAGCAATATCAAATATTGGCTTCTCCTCAAAAAATGAAATATTATAATATCACTTTATCCGAATTATTGAAAGCAAGTGAGGAAAGCAACCTTAATTCTTCTGGTGGTTTTATTAATCAATATGGGAGTGAATATATAATTAGAGGAATTGGAAGGTCAAATGACACCCAAGAAATTGGCAATACGGTAATAAAAACGGTAAATAATGTTCCGATAAAAATAGAAGATGTTGCAGAGATTAAAATTGGTGGAGCAATACCAAAAATAGGCGATGGTTCGCTTAAAGCAAATCCTGCTGTTATAATGACCGTGGCAAAACAACCCAACACCAATACATTAGAACTTACAGAGAAAATTGACAAGGCTATTTTAGAAATTAGCAAAACCCTACCAGAAGATATTAAAATCAATACTAAAATATTTCGTCAGGCAGATTTTATTCAGGCATCAATCAGTAATATCCAAAAAGCACTTTTAGAAGGCTCTATTTTTGTGGTTATCATTATGTTTTTGTTTTTAATGAATTTTAGAACAACCGTAATTTCCCTTATTGCCATTCCACTTTCCCTTATTGTTTCTATACTGGTTTTAAAATTTTTAGGCTTGACCATCAATACAATGTCTTTGGGGGGAATGGCAATTGCTATTGGTTCTTTGGTTGATGATGCAGTAATTGATGTAGAAAACGTGTTTAAACGATTGAAACAAAATGCAAAAAAAGAAAAATCGGAAAGAAAAAGTACACTTGTTGTCGTTTATGAAGGCTCAAAAGAAATCCGTTCCTCTATATTTAATGCAACACTTATCATTATTGTCGCTTTTATTCCATTGTTTTTTCTTAGCGGAATGGAAGGCAGAATGTTACAACCACTCGGAATTTCGTTTATCGTATCACTTTTTGCTTCCTTGATTATTGCCGTAACACTTACACCTGTGCTTTGCAGTTTTTGGTTAAAAAACAACAAAATGCTTTTAAAACAAGCAGATGGAAGTTGGTTAGAGAATTTTTTAGGAAAGCATTATCGAGTTGCCTTAATACGTGTAATGAAAGTGAAAAAATTGGTTATTGGATTAGCAATTGTGCTTTTTTTGGCTGTTGCTTTTTTGATGTTTGGTTTAGGTAGAAGTTTTTTACCACAATTTAATGAAGGAACTTTAACCATAGCTGCTGTTAGTTTGCCAGGAATTTCATTAGATGAATCCAATAAAATAGGAAACAGAATTGAAAAAATATTGCTATCAGTGCCAGAAATATCGGTTACATCACGAAGAACAGGTAGAGCAGAATTAGACGAACACGCCCAAGGCGTAAATGCAGCCGAAATTGATGCTCCGTTTGTTTTGACCGACCGAAACAGGGAAGAATTTATGTCTGATATTCGAGAAAAATTAAGTGCTGTTTCAGAAGCAAATATTACAATTGGGCAACCTATCGGACACAGAATTGACCATATGTTATCTGGTACAAGAGCCAATATTGCCATTAAACTTTTTGGAACAGACTTAAACAAAATGTTTTCTCTTGCCAATCAAATAAAAACCAAGATTGAAGACATTGAAGGTCTTGTTGATATTAGCGTAGAACAACAAGTTGAAATACCGCAAATACAGATAAAGGCAAAACGTGATATGCTTGCCAAATACGGCATCACAATTGGTGAGTTTACTGAATTTATTGATGTTGCCTTTGCAGGAGAAAAGATATCTCAAGTATTTGAAAGCAACAAAAGTTTTGATTTGATATTGCGTTTTAATGATGAAAACAGAGGTAGTATTGAAAACATAAAAAACGCTTTAATAGATAGAAATGTTGAATTAGAAATGTTGAATTTTAAATTAGCCAATGAAAATTCATCCAACATTCAAAATTCAAAATCTAAAATTTCAAATAAAATACCTTTACATTATGTAGCCGATATCATTTCCACAACAGGACCAAACACGATAAACAGAGAAAACGTACAACGTAAAATTGTGGTTTCAGCTAATGTTGCAGGAGCAGATTTAAGAAGCGTAGTAAATCAAATTAAAGAGCGGATAAACAGTAATATTGAACTTCCAGAGGGTTATCATATCCAATATGGCGGACAATTTGAAAGCGAAGAAAAAGCGTCTAAAATATTGTTTTTTACTTCCATAATGGCTTTGCTAATCATATTCCTTTTGCTTTATCAAGAGTTTAAAAATGTAAAAATTGCAAGCATTATTTTATTGAATTTGCCATTGGCACTTATTGGTGGTGTGTTGAGTATTTGGTTTACATCAGGCATTATTAGTATTCCTGCTATTATCGGATTTATCACACTTTTCGGAATTGCCACACGAAATGGGATATTGCTCGTTTCACGCTACCAAGTATTAATGGAACAGGGCGAAAATCTTTATGATACCGTTGTGAATGGTTCGTTAGATAGGTTAAACCCTATTTTAATGACAGCACTTACTACTGCATTGGCATTAATTCCTTTGGCATTAGCAGGAAATTTACCGGGAAATGAAATACAAAGTCCAATGGCAAAAGTAATTCTCGGAGGTCTGTTGAGTTCAACACTCTTAAATATATTTATCGTGCCTGTTGTTTATTACATTACGAATTTTAAAACTGAAACAAATGATTAATAAAATAATATATACGGTTTGTCTTTTTATGCTTATTTCTTCAAGCATTAAAGCTCAAAACAACATTGACGATGTGCTTTTAGAAATAGCTAAAAATAATAAATCTATAAAAGAAAATCAACAATATATTGAAGCAAAAAAGTTACAATATAAAACTGGTTTAACACTAAAAAACCCTTCTGTCGAATACGAATACTTAAACGGTTCGCCTGCAAATGCAGGAAATCAAACAGATTTTTTGATTTTACAATCTTTTGATTTCCCAACGGCTTACAGTAAGAAAAAACAAGTTGCAGAATTACAAATAGGGCAAACCGATTTTCAATTAACTGCCATTAGACAGGACATTCTTTTGGATGCAAAACAAATTTGCATTAAATTGATTTATTACAATAAAAAACAGGCTGAACTCGAAAAACGACTGCAAAATGTTAATAAATTAAATAGTGATTATCAAAAGAAGTTAAATAACGGAGAAGCTAATATTTTAGATGCAAATAAAGCTAAATTACAGTTGATTAACCTGCAAAACGATATGCGTTTTAATTCAAGTAAGATTATCCAAATAACTCAAAAACTAACTGAACTAAATGGCGGTATTCCTATCGAGTTTAACGATACTGTTTACCAAATACCTCCAACTGTTCCATATTTTAATTCACTTATGGATTCGATAGAATCAAACAGCCCTTCACTAAAATCATTGCAACAAGAGAAAGAAATTAATCAGAAAAAAGTTGAGTTAACTAAGGCTTTGACATTACCTAAAATGGAAGCAGGATACCGTTATCAATCAATATTGGGTCAGCAATACCAAGGAGTGCATTTCGGACTTACTATTCCTCTTTGGGAAAACATAAACACCGTGAAATTTCAAAAAGCTCAAACTTTATTTAGCGAAGTAAAAGTTGACGAACATAAAAACCAGCATCATTCTGAAATTAAACAACTTTATGAGAAATACCAAAATCTGAATATTACTTTATCAGAATATAAACAAATTTTAACTGCTATTAATAATACGGAATTGTTGGAAAAATCTTTGAAATTAGGTGAGATTTCATCAATTCAATATTTTATGGAAATCAATTATTTCTACAATTCTTTTGACAAGTACTTACAATTAGAAAAGGAATATTATTTGGTAATAGCTGAATTATATAAATATCGATTGTAGTGGAATAGCCAACGCATAAAGCCATACACATT
>DOIV01000088.1:7211-7374 GCA_003511845.1 Flavobacteriaceae bacterium
TTGCCAAGTCGCTCAAAAGCCAACCGCACGAGCCAAAACTTGTCAAAGAGTATGGCTTTGCCAACGCTCCCAGACTGCGGAAAAGAATGCCAGTGCACAACAAAGAACTGTGGTAAAAACCAAGTAATTTTTAAAGTTTTTTTTGATATACCCAATACATTTA
>DOIV01000119.1:0-723 GCA_003511845.1 Flavobacteriaceae bacterium
GAAGAAGGAGATCATGATGAAGATATTTCTCGAACAGAAATTATTTCAAATAATATAGTCAATGAAGAAGATTATAAGAAATTGGAGGCTTATACAAAAGCATTGTTTCAACGAGGGACAGAAATTGCGGCTAAACGCGGATTGATTTTAGTAGATACAAAATATGAATTTGGTAAGAAGTCAGATGGCACGATTGTTTTAATTGATGAAATTCATACTCCAGATTCTTCAAGGTATTTTTATACTAAAGGTTATCAAGAACGGCAAGATAGAGGAGAGGTGCAAAAACAGTTATCTAAAGAATTTGTTCGTCAATGGTTAATTGCAAATAATTTTCAAGGTTTAGAAGGTCAAACAGTGCCTGAAATGTCATCAGACAAAGTGCTAGAAATTTCAGAAAGATATATAGAATTGTATGAGAAAATTACTGGAGAACAATTTATAAAATCTGAGACTACAGCTATTTTAAAACGCATTGATGAAAATGTTATTAATTATTTGAAAAGTGTTTGAAACTCTATTCTTTAAGCCTAAAATAATCATTGTTTGATTTCGTTTTAAATTATAAAGAGAGAAGGCGTATATTTGTCTTTTTATAAATGAAAATTAAATTTGTCATTCTTTATTATAATAAATGATTAAAAAAATAATAAAATTAATAGAACAAGTATATCCTAAGTACCTGGTGTTATTAGTTTTAATTCCTGTTATTATAGGTTATGT
>DOIV01000119.1:1149-1437 GCA_003511845.1 Flavobacteriaceae bacterium
TTTTTTATCAGATAGCGGTAACTTTTTATTTTATAATTGGAGTACTAGAAATTACGCACTGGTTAATTTTAAAAGGCCCAGTGTCAGTTGCTAGTTTATTGGCTATTTCAAATACTAATTTTGCAGAGGCTTCAGAATTTGCAGGAATTCAAGCAATTAGTTTATTGTTGTTTATAATTCCCTATTTTATTTTATTCTATTTGAGTTTGATAAATTTTCCTAAAAACCACACTTCAAAATACAGATCATTTTTATTGGGTAATATCCTTTTGCTTATTGGACTATTTT
>DOIV01000119.1:1776-5999 GCA_003511845.1 Flavobacteriaceae bacterium
GTTTATTCCTACGACTTCAGAATTTTTAGTAAAAACCACTCCACAATTTGCAAGAGTTTCTTATTCTTTTACGTCTGATTATAGAAAATACTCAAAAGCAATAGAAAGTAATGTTATAAAAAATGTAGATGCAAAACAGATAACTGAGTATAATCAACAATTATTTGTTCTGATTATTGGTGAGTCTGGGTCACGTAATCATATGTCTTTGTATAAATATAGAAAAGAGACCAATCCGAAATTAAAAAAACGAAATGACATTATAGTTTTCGACAATGTAGTTTCTCCATATTCCAATACTATTGAAACTGTAATGTCAATCATTACGGAATCAAATTTAGAAAATAAACTACCTTTTCATGAAAGTAAAGATTTGATTGATGTTTTTCATTCAGTTGGGTTTAAAACTTTTTGGCTATCAAATCAACCACCATTCGGTTGGGCAGAAAATTTAATTAGTTCTATTGGTAGTAAAACGACAACGCAAAGTTTTGTAAATACACTAAATAACTCTTCATATGAAAGTAATTTAAATGCTTCATATGATGAAAAACTCTTTGAACCATTTGCAGAGGCATTAAAAGATATGTCGCCTAAAAAATTTATTGTTTTGCATTTAATGGGAAGCCATCTTTTGTATGATAAAAGGTATCCTAAAGAGTTTGATGTTTTTAAAGGAAAAACAGAAGAAAGTCAATTTATTGCTCAATATGACAATTCAATACTCTATAATGATTTTGTAATTGATCGTTTGTTTCATATGATGAAATCAAATAGTATAAAAAACACAAAACAAATAGCTTCTGCAATATATTTGTCTGATCATGGTGAAAATGTATATGATGAAGATAACACTTTAGGCCACCATGCTGTTGGAACTTTTCCTAAATCTAATGTTGAGATACCTCTTTTAGTTTGGTTGTCACCAACATTTAAAATGTCAGATTCTACTAAAGTTGCAACAATGAAATCAAATAAGCAAAAACCCTTTGTGTCTGATGACATATTTCATACGATATTAGATTTGAATATGATTGAAAGTCCTTTATTAGAAAAGAGTAGAAGCTTATTTAATGTTGAATTTAATGATAAGCGTATTAGAGTTTTATCTGATGGAAAAGACTATGATAAAAAGATTCGTAAAAATTAAAATACCCTAAACAAAACTGTTTAGGGTATTTAACAAAAAAACTCTAAATTTAAAAACACTATTTTTTCAATTTGTCTTTGAATTTTTCAAATTGATTATTTTCAATTTTTTTAGGCCAACTGTTGTTGGTTATATCTATATCTGCAGTTTCTAAGTCGGGATCGACTGCAATATTAGTGATTTGTTTTGAACTGGCAAAAACTCTTTTCACTTCATTATCATGTTTACTCCAAATTTCAGCAGGAAATTGTTGACGTTTTTTAGTACCATCTTCATAGGTTAATTCTACAATAAGAGGCAAAACAAGACCCCCGGGTTTGTCAAAAGTCACTTCATAAAAGTAATTTGGAGCATCTTTTAATCTGCTTTTTTCAGCATCAGTTAAACTATTTAAGTGTTTTTCTAACATAGAAAAATCTTTTATCTTTTTTGCTTTCTTTGGATTGCCAATTTCATCTTCAGTAGCAAAATAAATTAATTTATTTTTAAAATCATCTAGATTCATTCCATATTTTTCTGCATCTGCTTTTGCAGTTTCAGTTGGTTTGTCTGTTAAGAAATATCTTTTGACTTCTTTAATACCAATGTCGCAATAATCTGTGGTGTAAAACCATCCTCTCCAGAACCAATCTAAATCCATTGCAGATGCATCTTCCATCGTTCTAAAAAAATCAGCTGGTGTTGGGTGTTTGAACATCCAACGTTTAGAGTAAGTTCTAAATGCATGGTCAAATAATTCAGGCCCCATAATAGTGTTTCTTAACATGGTTAAACCAGCTGCAGGTTTAGAATATGCATTAGGTCCAAAATTATAAACATGATCACCTTGTGTCATTATTGGTGATAAATAATCCTGATCCATACTCATATAGCCTACCATTTTTTTTGGGATACCTCTTAAAGGAAAATTAGGGTCGTATAAGGTTAGTGCTTGTATCTGAACAAAAGAATTTAAACCTTCATCCATCCAAGTCCATTGACGTTCATCAGAATTTACAATCATAGGGAAAAAGTTGTGACCAACTTCATGTGTAACAACTCCAATCATACCATTTTTCACTCTATCTGAATAGCTGCCATCTTCTTTTGGCCTACCGTAATTCCAACATATTTGTGGATATTCCATTCCTTGTTGTCTAGCATGAACAGAAATTGCTTTATGATAAGGATAATCAAAAGTATATTTTGAATATACTTTTAAAGTATTGGCAACTACTTTAGTAGAATGTTTTTCCCATAATGGATTTCCTTCTTTAGGATATAATGAATAAGCCATTACAGTTTTACCATTGATATCAACCGCCATGGCATCCCAAATGAATTTTCTAGAGGTTGCAATACCAATATCTCTAACATTCTCAGCATAAAACTTCCATGTTTTAGTTTTGTCAGAATGTAATTTTTCTGCTGCTTCAGCTTCAGCTTGAGTGACAATAAGTACTGGCTCATCAAAACTCTTTTTTGCAGCTTGAAAACGCTTGTGTTGCGTTCTAGACAACACTTCTTTTGGATTTTGAAGTATACCAGTTGCATTTAAAATATGATCAGCAGGAACTGTTATATTAACTGTATAATTACCAAATTCTAAGGCAAATTCACTACGTCCCCAAAATTGCATATTTTGCCAGCCTTCTACATTATCATATACTGCTAGTCGTGGAAAAAACTGAGCTATTACATATAAATCATTCCCATCTTTTGGAAAATGTTCATAGCCAGAACGACCACCATCATTTATATAATTATTTATATTATACCACCATTTAATTTTAAAAACAAACTGTTCTCCAGGAGCCAATGGTTTGTCTAAATTAATACGCATCATTGTGCTATTGATTGTGTATGATAAAGATTTATCATTAACATCTTTAACATAATCAAGATTAAAACCACCTTCAAAAGGTTTCTTTAAATGATTTTTTGTAAATGTTACTGGCCCGTTAAAACTACCACCCATTGTAGTTTGTTTGACATTAGGAGTCTTTGAGTCTGGAGCCCTCATGTTTTGATCTAGTTGCACCCATAAATATTCTAAATAATCTTTAGAATTGTTATGATAAGTAATGACTTCGTCACCAAATAACTTTTGGCTTTTTTCATCAATAGTTATATTCATAACATAATCAACTTGTTGTTGAGTATATAGATGACCCGGAGCACCAGAAGCAGTACGTTGAGTATTGGGTGTAGGTAACTCTTGTTTTAGTTGTCTGAATTTACTGAGGTTTGTATGTCCAGGTTTTCTTTCTTTTTTTTCAGTTTCTTGATCTTGAGCAAATGCAAAAGAAGAAATTATCAAAAATGACAGTAGTAATTGGTTGATTTTTTTCATTTAGTTTTGAGTTGTTAATTGTAATTAAGTTTACGAATGTAATTAATTTGATTTAGTTAGAATATGTTTAATTCAACTTTAACAAATCTTTATCCTTTTCTTTAGTTAGTAAAAAGGTTTTCTTGTTGTTGTTTATATTTAGTTTGATGATGTTTTTTTGTCCTGGAAAAATGTTCATCAACATACTGTTTTTGATTCCAATACTTTGTATTGCTTCTATGTCTTTCACCTCTAAATATAGAAAGACTACATCCTTTTCATATTCTTTGCCTAAGTATTGATAGCTTTTGTTTTGAGAATTAATTTTAACTATAAAATTATCTTGAATATAATTAATTATAAATTTATTAATATTTGAATCTTCATCAGGCTCATCAAGTTCGAAATCTTTTGTGTAAGTTTTATTAATAGTTTCTTGTAAGTCATTAATAAAAATACGCATAGTTATTTGTACAGACTTACTTTCTTTTTTGTACTCAACTTTAATTAGACTGATATAATATTTATGTACTGTAAATGAAGCTAATGTTAGTGTTAAAGCTAAGAGTAATATTTTATTTTTTGTCATTTGTAAAAAAAATATTGGATAAAAATACTATAAATATCCAAATTGTATGCCATTATTAATTTTCATTTTTTATATTATAAGCTCTACTTTCTTTCAATAATACTTCTATAAGTTCAATTTTTTTATTGTCAACATACAAGTTAGCAATACCTAAAGGTAGACAATCATCTATA
>DOIV01000294.1:0-1892 GCA_003511845.1 Flavobacteriaceae bacterium
TCCTTTTTTTAAGGCATTGTAAATATCATTTTCAAAATCTTGATAAATTTGAATAATACCTTCTCCAAGATCTAATTTATTGTCTAAAATTAATAGCTTTTCTTTGGGTATTTTTTTATGGCTTTAATAATATTACTAGTTGAGCTTATATGTTTTTTGGTTTCTTCAGAGCTAAAATGAGGCATAATAATATAGTAATCATAAGCACCAAGATTCTTATCTAATAAACTTAAAAAAACGGATTCATTACAATGATAAATATGTAAATCTGTATGAACTCCTTCTTTTATGTTTTTTACAAAAGAGTTGTATATCCTCATTTTATAATTACTCAATTTATTGATAAGAAAAAGCACATTTATTTTTGAAAGAAGTTTTGTTCTAGTGATATAATACCCCTTTCCCCTTATTGGAGAAATAACTTTTTTTTCTTTTAAAATAGTATACGCTTTTTCAACAGTGTCTCTAGATAAACCAAATTCTTCACTAAGCATATTAATTGAAGGGATTTTTTGTCCCATTTTTAAATTGCCAATCGAAATATTATGAATAATAGAATCTACAATCTGTTTTGTATTTAGGAACTCTAGAGTTTTTATCAATTTGTATGTAATTAAATACATCCATTATAAAAAAATTACGATATTAAGAACAAAAATACTATTGCAATATTGACAAAATTACACAAATTAAGTTGTCAATCAAAATTATAAAAAATCAAAATTTTAGATTAATTAATAAAGAATATTGATTTAAATTTTTCTTTAATACGTATAAATCTATACAGACAGGGCAAACTCATACTTTTATATTGAGGACTTTTAGTAGGTATTTATTATCTCAACCAGCTTTTAACCTTTACCCATTGACTCCATGTCTTTCTGTTTTTTTTTACTTTTCTATAAATATAATGCTACTTTCAGTAACACAGAATAGTTTTGTACAGCATTTTTATTTCTTTTTCTAGAGGCATCTTATATTTGAGCCAAAATAAGATTAGTCTCACAAGTCCATACACTAACCATATGTACTGGTAATTTTTTACCTTGTAATTTTGCCTTTCTAATTGTTTTACTGTCAAAAGGGATGTCAATTAAGTCGTGAAGCTGATTTATATGGCTTCTAGGATCAACTACTTGCTTGAACGTTTATTATTTTACTATCAGACTTCATTGAATTAAATTATTAATCACCAGTATAATATACAAATCAATCAATTATCTTGTTTTTATTCGAAAAAAAGTATGAGTTTGCCCTGATAAATTTAGTTTAATTGTAAAAGTAATTTGATTACTACCTTTTTAGATTAACATTTAATTTTCTATTAATTCTATATTGAATGTATGTTATTTGTGTCTGAAAATGTATATTTGAAGTAAAGACCTTAAATAACTTGAAAACAGAAAGAATCATATTAGGGATAGATCCTGGTACTACCATTATGGGTTTCGGATTGATAAAGGTGGTCAATAAAGAAATGCAGTTCATGCAATTGAATGAATTGCAATTGAAAAAATATAGTGATCATTATGTGAAACTGAAACTTATTTTTGAACGTACTATTGAATTGATAGACAATTATCACCCAGATGAAATTGCTATTGAAGCTCCTTTTTTCGGTAAAAATGTGCAAAGTATGTTGAAGCTCGGTAGGGCACAAGGTGTCGCAATGGCTGCAGGTTTGTCAAGAGAAATTCCTATTACAGAATATTCTCCTAAAAAAATTAAAATGGCAATTACAGGTAATGGAAATGCGAGTAAAGAGCAAGTTGCGAAAATGCTACAAAGCACATTAGAATTAAAAGAATTGCCTAAAAATTTGGATTCTACAGATGGTTTGGCTGCTGCGGTTTGTCATTTTTACAATTCAGGTAGAATTACTACTGGTAAAA
>DOIV01000294.1:2230-3208 GCA_003511845.1 Flavobacteriaceae bacterium
CTATAGCGGATGGGGGGCTTTTGTGAAACAGAATGAAAAGAGAATCAAAAAGTGAACAGTAGTCAGTAGTAATTGACCATGCTATTTAATTTTGAAATTATGACACAAAGTAAAAAATCTGATATTAGGATAACTAATGACTTTATTCTCAAAAGTAAGAAAATTAAGATTGAAAAAGAGAAAGAAAACTGGTTGGGTCACACCGGTCAAGCTGGAGGAATAGATTATGGATTGCTTGAAGGAGGAACTCTAGAAGAGTTAAGAGTGTATAGTAACAGTAATACGGTAGGTAGAGTATATAATCAAATTAAACATTTAATAGATGATCATGATTTAGACATTCCGCTTCATAAACAACGTAAAGAAAAAATTACCCATAAATTTCAATTTAAATACAAACCAACCAATAGTGAATCAAAAGAGGAGGCAAAAGAGTTTTTAAATCCACCAAAATTAAATGAGCAAAAATATATTGAAGGTAAGCCAAATGAAGGTTGTGTTACTAAATATGAAAGAGACCCAAAAGCAAGAAAAAAATGTATAGAACATTATGGGTATTCTTGTTCAGTTTGTAGTTTTAATTTTGAAAAGGTATATGGAGAAGTTGGAAAAGATTTTATTCATGTTCATCATTTACAACCAGTTTCAACCGCTGGTGAAGGTGAAATAGACCCAATAATAGATTTACGCTCTGTTTGTCCGAATTGTCATGCAATGATTCATAGGCGGAAAAAACCTTTTTCAATTGAAGAGTTAAAAGAAATAATGAAGAATTCTTAACTGCTAAAGGATGAAATTGTAATATGAATTTAAAGAATACGAGTGATAATCCCTCCCCTTCGGGGAGGCTAGGAGGGGCTTTCTACATCCACATCCCTTTCTGCAAACAAGCATGTCATTATTGCGATTTTCATTTTTCGACTACGTTGAATAGAAAAGATGAAATGATTGAAGCCTTAGTAAAAGAATTACAACTTC
>DOIV01000125.1:0-269 GCA_003511845.1 Flavobacteriaceae bacterium
AGAGTTGTATCTGAAGTATTAGAATCTAATGGTTCTTCTTCTATGGCAACAGTTTGTTCTGGTACAATGGCACTTATGGATGCTGGGGTACAATTGACAAAACCAGTTTCTGGTATTGCGATGGGATTAATCTCTGATGCAGATTCTGGAAAATATGCGGTATTATCTGATATCTTAGGTGATGAAGATCACTTAGGTGATATGGACTTTAAAGTTACGGGTACTGCTGATGGTATTACTGCTTGTCAGATGGATATTAAAGTAAAAGG
>DOIV01000125.1:662-6587 GCA_003511845.1 Flavobacteriaceae bacterium
TTACATATTTTAGAAAAATTAACGGATACGATTGCTACACCAAATGCAGATGTTAAAGGTCATGCTCCTACAATGGTAACAAGACGTGTTCCTAACGAATTTATTGGAGCCTTAATTGGTCCTGGTGGAAAAGTAATTCAGGAAATGCAAAAAGAAACTGAGACTACTATCGTTATTAACGAAGACCCAGTAACAGAAGAAGGTATTGTTGAAATTTTAGGTGTAGGTAGAAAAGGAATTGATGCTGTTATGGCAAAAATCGATTCTATATTATTCAAACCTGAAGTAGGTAGCGTTTATGAAGTGAAAGTTATAAAAATGCTTGACTTTGGTGCTGTTGTAGAATATATGGATGCTCCAGGAAATGAAGTATTATTACATGTATCTGAATTGGCTTGGGAACGTACTGAAAACGTATCTGATGTTGTAAATATGGATGATGTGTTTGATGTTAAGTATTTCGGTCTAGACAAACGTACTCGTAAAGAGAAAGTGTCTCGTAAAACTTTATTACCTAAACCTGAAGGTTTTGTTGAAAGACCTCCAAGAGATAATAATAGAGGAAGAGATAATCGTGGTCGTGATAATCGACGTAACGATAGAAGAAAAGATTAATTTTTAATTATATTATATCTAAACCCATCAAACCTTATTTTTTAGGCTTGATGGGTTTTTTGTATTTCAGTTTTCTAAAACATTAACTACTTTTGGATAAATTATTACTAATTGAACCATGCGAAAATTAAAAAATAGCGAATTAGATAGATTAACAGTAGAAAAGTTTAAATCGTCTCAAAAAACACCTCTAATTGTAGTGTTAGATAATATTAGAAGCTTAAATAATATTGGTTCTGTATTTAGAACTAGTGATGCGTTTTTAATTGAGAAAATTTATTTGTGCGGTATTACTGCAAAACCTCCACATAAAGACATTCATAAAACTGCACTAGGTTCAACTGATTCTGTTGCTTGGGAATATGTAGAGGATACATTGAATTTAATTGAAAAATTAAAAGATGCAAAGATTAAAACCATTGCTATAGAACAAACCGAAAATGCTGTACAATTACAAGATTTTAAACCTGTAAAAGGAGATAAATTAGCAGTTATTTTTGGTAATGAAGTAAAAGGTGTACAACAAGAGGTTGTTTCTGCTTGTGATATTTGTGTTGAGATTCCGCAATATGGTACTAAACATTCTTTAAATATATCAGTAAGCTGTGGAGTAGTTTTATGGGATTTGTTTTCTAAATTAAAATTTTAGAATCACTCTGTTGAGAGTGGATTAAGGTGAATGTAAAACACAATTAATTGGATTTTGATACTTAAAATTTTGTAGTTTTAACCCATGGAAGATTTTATTTTATTTCTAAAATTAGCTTTCGATCATGTGTTGGATTGGAAAGCTTATGATCATATCCTTTTTTTTATTGTGTTAGCTGTAGTTTATAATTTTAAAGATTGGAAAAAAATATTATGGCTAATTACACTTTTTACCATTGGGCACACTACTACGTTAGCATTGGCAACATATGATTTAGTAACCATCGATGTTTCTATTATTGAATTTTTAATTCCGTTGACCATTTTTATTACAGCTGTAGTCAACATATTTACAGTTAATAAAAAGAAAGTTCACCAATCTAATACAAATTTATTTTTTGCTTTTTTTTTCGGATTAATTCACGGTTTAGGCTTGTCGGGCTTTTTAAAAATGATTTTGACGGACTCAGATTCTAAGTTATTACCTTTATTAGAATTTGCTTTCGGTGTTGAGCTTGCACAAATAGTTATCGTTTTATTGATTCTCATCTCTGGGTTTATCGCAATAAAACTATTAAGGGTTTCAAAGAGAGACTGGGTTTTGGTGTTGTCATCTATTGTTATTGGTATTGTAATACCCATGCTTGTTGAACGTAAATTTTGGTAAAAAATTAACAAGATTCCCAGTTTTTTATCGGTAATTTGTTATTTCTAAAACGATTTTTTAGATTTATACGTTATATTAGACAATGACTGAACAAAAACAACGTAGATATGATATTGCCTACTTAAAAATGGCAAAAGAATGGTCAAAATTATCCTATTGTAATCGCAAACAAGTAGGTGCTTTAATCGTTAAAGGTAATATGATTATTTCTGACGGATTTAATGGTACACCCACAGGTTTTGAAAATTGTTGTGAAGATGATAATAATGATACGAAATGGTACGTATTACATGCAGAAGCAAATGCCATTTTAAAAGTTGCCGCTTCAACACAATCAAGTAAAGGAGCTACCTTATACATTACATTATCACCATGTAAAGAATGTAGTAAACTCATACATCAAGCAGGTATCAAGCGTTTAGTTTATGGCAGAGAGTATAAAGATAATTCAGGCTTAGAATTTTTAGAAAAAGCAGGAATAGAAATAGTATATTTAGAACATCATGAAGAATAAAAGCTACTTTCCTCTATTTCTTACTCTAGCAGTTGCCTTAGGCATTTTTATTGGCAGCAAGCTGAACTATTCTCAAAGTAGCTCAAACATGCTATTTAACAATGGGAATTCTAAAGAACAAAAAATAAAAAAACTTATCAATTTTATTCAGTATGATTATGTAGATAAAGTAAATACTGATAGTATATTAGATGGTACTATCCGTCAAATTTTAAGTAAATTAGATCCACATTCTGTATATATACCTGCAAGTGATCATGATGCCATTGCAGAAAGCATGAATGGTGAATTTGTGGGTGTTGGTATTACATTTAGAATGCACCAAGATTCTTTAACCGTTATAAATGTTATAAAAGATGGCCCAAGTGATAAAGTAGGTATCCAATCAGGAGACCGTATTTTAATTGCTGATAAAGACACCTTATATGGTAAAAAGTTGAAAACTTACTACATCATCAAAAAATTAAAAGGAGAATCAAACACTAAAGTTAACTTACAGGTCTATAGAAAGTATAAAGATACGCTGTTGAATTTCACATTAAAAAGAGGTAAAGTACCTATTGTTAGTGTATCTAGCTCTTATATGCTGAATGACAGTTTAGGTTATATTAAAATTAATAAGTTTGCTCAAACTACATATGATGAGTTTAAAACAGCTCTATCAACCTTACAAAAGCAAAAAATGAAACGTTTGGTGTTAGATTTAAGAGGCAACCCTGGTGGATATCTAGATATTGCAACAAAAATTATTGACGAATTTTTAGAAGATGATAAGCTCATTGTATTTACCAAAAATAAAGGTGGTAAAATAGATAAAAGTTTTGCAACCTCAAAAGGTAGTTTTGAACAGGGTCAGTTGTATGTGCTGATTGATGAAAGTTCAGCTTCAGCAAGTGAAATTGTTGCAGGTGCTTTACAAGATAATGATAAGGGAATTATTGTTGGTCGTCGTTCTTTTGGCAAAGGATTGGTACAACAAGAAATGGATTTAGGTGATGGCTCTGCAGTAAGGTTAACAGTTTCACGTTACTATACACCAACAGGCAGGTCTATTCAAAAACCTTACGATAGTGATGGAGAAGAGAATTATTTTGACGATCATTTATCACGTTATTATAGCGGTGAATTGACCAATAGTGATAGTATAAAAGTAGTCGATTCATTAAAATTTATAACCCCAGAAGGAAAAACTGTATATGGTGGAGGCGGTATTGTGCCAGATGTTTTTGTAAGTATTGATACTACGGCTTATTTTGGAAGTTATCATATACAGGCACTAGGTAGTTTTGTGTTTAACTATATAGATACGCATAGAGAAGCTATGAATAAATGGCAAGTTGAAGATTTTAAGAATAATTTTGATGCAGATGAATCAATCTTAAAAGAATATTTGTCAAATTTTAAGAATCAAAATAAAATATCAACAAAAAGCATCAATCATATCAAACGTTATTTAAAATCTATTTTTGCTCAGCATTTATTTGATGACAATGTTTTTTATGAAATATTAAATAAAAACGATAAAATGCTTGAGAAGGTAAAAGAAATAGAACAAAAAAAGATACGTTTATTACCTTAATCAATCTTATCGTGTACCATTGCAGGGTTGCCATTATTCCATTCAGTTAGGATATCTGTAGCCACACTAGCTCCACTACCACATGCAATTGCAAATTGGCTACGCCAACCCGCTAATACACCAGCAACATAAATACCATCAGTAACTTTATGATCATTATTTTTTAGTTGAATTCGTTCTTTTGCAGGAGGTAATTTTTGATGAGGTGCAACATACTGTAATAAACCTTCTATATTAAACAAATTAGATGGCCCAACAGCAATAACAATAATTTTAGCTTGATATTGATTTTTATTAGTTATCACGGTAAAATTACCTTTTGTACCTTCTATTTTCTGAACTTTCTCTTGTTCTATTTGGATAATATGAGGATAGGTCTCTGAAAGTTGTTGCTTTCCCTTTTCTAAAATTTCTTTCCCAGTGGTACCTGCCTTTAGTCCCAATACATTATTAAACAAACCACTAACTAAAGCTGAGGCTTTTTGGTGCATAATAATCCCTATTGTTTTGTCAATAGTAAAAGCTTTGTTTTTAGCAGAGCCTAATACTAAAGCACAAGACATTCCTGCTGCACCTCCACCAATGATTAATACGTCAAAAGTATTCATAAAAAAGATTTTAAAGATTAAAAATAATTAACAAAGCATATTATTTAGTTTACAGTATTTAATAAACTTTGAATATTTGAAGTAAACAATTTCACTGCAATGGCTAAAAGAATTACGCCAAATATTTTACGGATGATTTTAATTCCGTTATTACCAATAATTTTTTCAATTTTAGCAGAAGATTTTAAGACAATATAAATAATCAAAACATTTAATATTACTGCAATAATAATACTTTCAATTTGATATGCTGATCGTAAAGATAATAATGTAGTTAAACTACCTGGCCCAGCGATTAAAGGGAAAGCTAAAGGAAAAACAGAAGCAGTCATAGCATCACCTTCTTCATCTTTATATAAAGTGATTCCTAAAATCATTTCTAAGGCAATAAAAAACAAGATAAATGCTCCTGCTACAGCAAAAGAATGCACGTCAATACCAATAAGGTTCAAAATACTTTTTCCTAAGAATAAAAACAAAATCATAATCACTAAAGCAATTAAAGAAGCTTTTTCACTTTGTATATGCCCTGCTTTTTTACGTAAATCTATAATGATAGGAATATTTCCTACAATATCTATCACCGCAAATAATACCATAAATGCAGTAAATATTTCTTTAAATTTTAGATTAATTTCCATCTGTTTTATAATTTTTTGCAAACGTACATAAATAATAATATTAATCATAAAATAAACTTATTTTTGCACTCAAACCAAACAAAATGTTTCAATTAGGTAAAACCATCGTTTCAGAAGAAATTATTGAAAATGATTTTATGTGCAACCTTTCAGCATGTAAAGGTGCTTGTTGTGTTGATGGAGAAGCAGGTGCTCCGTTAGAAGAAGCAGAGCTTCAAATATTATTAGATATTTATCCTAAAGTAAAACCATTCTTAACTAAAGAGGGTATAGAAGCTATTGAACAACAAGGTCTTTTTATTACGCATAATGATGAATATGAAACACCATTAATTTCAAGTGATGATAGCTGTGCCTATATTATTTATGATGAAAAAGGTGTGTCTATGTGTGGGATAGAAGAAGCATATAATCAAGGTGAAGTAACTTGGAAAAAACCCGTTTCTTGTCATTTATATCCTATAAGGGTACAAGATTATTCAGAATTTTCTGCTGTAAATTACCATAAATGGGAAATTTGTGATGATGCTTGTACTTTAGGCAAAGAATTACAAATACCAGTTTACAAATTTGTTAAAGAAGCTTTAATTCGTAAATTTGGAGAAGATTGGTATGCAGAGTTAGAGAAGGTTGCAGAGAAGATGAAATAGGCT
>DOIV01000283.1 GCA_003511845.1 Flavobacteriaceae bacterium
TATTGTAGCAACTCCATTAGAAATTGAAGCTATAAATGAACGTGTGTTGTATTATGAACCCTTTGTTGGTTTTATGAATGAAAATCATCGTTTATTTTCTAAAGACAAACTACATGTAGAAGATTTAGATATTGATGATATTCTATTACTAGAAGACGGTCATTGCTTTAAAGACAATATATTAAATTTTTGTAATGCCTACAAAAATGAAAACTTCAATCATTTCAGTCTAGAGAGCGGAAGTTTTGAAACTTTAATAAAATTAACAAAAGAAGGTCTAGGCATGACATTATTACCATATTTGAATAGTTTAGACTTGAAAGAAGCTGATAAAAAATATGTAAAGCCGTTTAATACACCTTCTCCATCTCGTGAAGTAAGTTTAATATACCATAAATCTCAACTTAAAATTCAATTGATTGAAGCTTTAAAAACGACAATAGATAGTGTGGTAAGAGGTGTTATTGCCTTTAGCGATGTTAAAATAATTAGTCCGCTTAAAAAATAAAAGAGGAGCTTTTAGCTCCTCTTATTTATTTTACAATCTCTAAAGAAATGTATAATTCTGGTCTGTTGGCAGTAAATTCTTCTAGCCAAATTTTCAACTCATCAACTTCGTAAGGAAGTAATTTCCCTAATGCTTTCTTTAATTCTTTACAAAATAAGTCGACATTAAAACTTACTTTCTTTAATACGGTCTTAGTATACTCAAATATTGCTCTTGACATCTATAAACGTTGGATTAATTGTGTCTATTATTAGAACGATATAAATATACAAATATTACATCAAAAATGTTAAAATTTTTAAAACAATAACATAGTTTTAACTAAATTACAGCTTCTCTATCTTAGCCAATAACACATCACTTTTAGTCTGTAACTCAGTACTTATACCTTTAAAATGTGCTTTTTTATTCTCAACTTTTTTAGAATTCACTTTCTCGATAAGCTCATCAAAGGTGGTAATTGCTTCATCAATAATTTTTTCTGCTTTATCTGACTTCTTAGTATCATCTTGTAACATTTGCCATACATAACATTCTTCAATAATATCAGATAAGACGTAATTGATATCTTTCTTTAAGTTTTTTACACTTGCCATAATTTCACTATTTAAATTTTTGCAAACTTAAGGGTTTTTCTTCAAATACTAGAATAGAAAAGGTTTTAATAATCGTTTAAAAAATCTTGAAACTTCTCAACAAATAATCCTACATGATAACCGTCTACTAAAGCATGATTTACCGCAATTGATACAGGCATCATCAGTCTTTTTTCTATTTCCATAAATTTTCCGAAAGCTAGTTTAGGTACAGACTCTTTAACCACACCCAATAAAGGTTCTTTATGTCCTGAAAAATTCAACCAAGGCATTGCTGAACAGTAAATACAATCATCAGTATTCTGAACAGGAAATAAATTGTTACCATTCAAAATTCGTTCTTTTTCTGCCTTAAAGTTTGCATTGAACTTTTTAAAATCCTTAAATTCAAGTAATAAATGAAAACCCGAAGGTATTATCAGCTCTTAAAATTATTGCAGATGCATGAATTACATCATGTACAATTACTTTATTTTCTCTAATTCTAAATTTTAAATTTTCTACTTCATTAATTGCCTTCATACATGCGTGTAAATACAAAGCAAAAAATGAAATACTATTATCTTTCTGAATAAGAATAAATCTTTGTTACATCTATCTCTACAGTTGTAGCAAAATAGGCGTCAGTAAATTGTTTAAAAAAATTAAAATGTTCTTTTCTATTCCAATTTTCAATATCTAATTCTTTCATTTTATAAGAAATATAATACCTAAGTTAATACTGTAATTGTAGTATAACCATCACTATTATGTTCAATTACTTTGTGTACCCAAGTTGTGTGAAATTGTATATGTATTGCACATGCTCCTATTTCTACCAGAGGCAATAAATCTGATTTCAATGAATTGCCTATCATTAGTAATTCTGAGGGTTCAATATCTAAATGAGCTAACAGTTTTAAGTATTTTTAGGATTCTTATTACTCAATACTTCTATATGATGAAAATAGCTGAGTAATTCTGTTCTACACATATCAATAATTCTATAGGCTTTACTCTAACAATTATTCAAATCAAAGTTTCATAAACTTCATTAAAAATAATAAGTTTTATGCTACTACTTCGACTTTCTTTATTTTTCTGTAAAGAAAAGAATTGAAAATATTTCTTTTACCAAAATTATTCAAAGACTTGCTATTCACAAATTTTTTAAAAAGTTTATGGTTTACGCCAAAGTATTCATAGGTATTTCCATTTGTAAAGGTAACCTCTAATAGCATGCTTTTGTGGTGAAAATCTGCCACTTGAGATTGTGACAGCGTATCCGCATAATCCTCTAAATTCATTTCTTTTTTTTCTGGAGAAATACTCACTAAAAAATGATATCCATCAATAATTTCCAAACTTTTAATACCTGCTTCCTCTTTCTTATCTTCATCTTGAAATTTATCAGGATGCCATTCTTTTACCAATACTCTGTAAGTTTTTTTAAGTTCTTTAAGATCAATGGATCCTTCTACCTTAAAAAGTTTTTTATATTGATTGATACGTTTCATAGAAATAATTTAAAATTGGAGGCAAAAGTACTCTTATTATATGAATTACAACCTGAATACCCATTTATAATAAATTCAAGGGAATTGACTGCCGTCAGGTAGGATAAACCATCAAATAGGGAGTTCTTAGCAATAAAAAAAGCCCATCAATATTGATGGGCTTTTAAAACTTGAAGTATAATGTTTTATAGAACTTTTACATTCACTGCATTTAATCCTTTTTTACCTTCTTCTAAATCAAATTCAACTTCATCGCCTTCACGAATTTCGTCTATTAATCCAGATATGTGTACAAAGTGATCTTTGTCTACTCCTTCTTCAGTGATAAATCCAAATCCTTTAGACTCATTGAAAAATTTTACGGTTCCTTTACTCATTTTAATAATTTTAAATTTATAATACTAATTAAGATACAAAGATGATGCCATTTTTTTGACATTCAGCTAATTAATTGATTTATTTTTAATTTTTATGTCAATTAAGCATAATATAGAGTACTTCAATCAGCGTATTTAGTGTCTAAATACAACTTTTCTACCTTATCTCTAGCCCAATGTCATTAAGT
>DOIV01000073.1:0-9325 GCA_003511845.1 Flavobacteriaceae bacterium
CCATCATTTGCAGCAAACTCTCCTTCAAAAACTTTTGCTTTACCTTTAAAAATCAATCCTTCTTTCCCTGTGATTTTTGCTACAGAACCTTCTGAAGCTAAATTGCCATATAACATACGTAAATGCCCAGTCATTTTAATCGGATTCTCAATAGGCTTAATCACTTCTTGTCCCTCTTTCAATTCAGGAGCGTCTTTTAAATTCTCTGCCAAGGTTTTTCCTGTTACAGTTAAACAGTCACCATGAATTAATCCTTTTTTTAATAAATATTTTAATACTGCTGGTATCCCTCCAATTTCATGCACATCTTCCATTAAATATTTTCCACTTGGTTTTAAATCGGCTAAAAACGGAGTGGTATCACTAATTCGCTGAAAATCTGCTAAGGTAAATTCAATGTCTGCAGCTCTAGCAATTGCCAAAATGTGCAATACTGCATTTGTTGAACCGCCTAAAATAGTCACCAAACGCACTGCATTTTCTAATGATTTTTTGGTAACAATATCTAAGGGTTTAATATCTTTTTCTAACAGGAGTCGTATCGCTTTACCAGCAAGCACACTCTCCGTTTCTTTTTCCCAACTCTGAGCAGGATTGGAAGCATTATAAGGCAATGCCATCCCCATAGCTTCAATGGCAGATGCCATTGTATTTGCGGTATACATACCACCACAAGCACCTGCACCATTACAAGCTTTCTTTACTATATTTTTATAATCGGTTTCATTCATGGTTCCTGCCACTTTACTTCCCCATGCCTCAAAAGCTGAAACGACATCTAATTTCTCTCCTTTATAAGAACCCGAAGCAATTGTACCTCCATAGACCAAAATAGAAGGTCTGTTCAATCGCAACATAGCTATCAATGCTCCTGGCATATTTTTATCGCATCCAACAACAGTAATTAAACTATCATAACTCATGGCTTGTACAACCGTTTCCATAGAATCTGCAATAATATCTCGTGAAGGCAATGAATAACGCATCCCAGGTGTCCCCATAGAGATACCATCACTAACACCAATCGTGTTAAAAATCAAACCTACCAAATCGGATTCTTGCGTTCCTTTCTTTACAAATTTAGCTAAATCATTCAAATGCATATTACACGGGTTCCCTTCATAACCTGTACTGGCAATACCTACAAAAGCTTTTTGTAAATCTTCTTCAGTGAGCCCGATGGCATACAACATGGCTTGTGCCGCTGGTTGCGTAGGGTCTTGAGTTACCGTTTTACTGTATTTGTTTATCATTCTATATACTCTTAGTATTCTGTGATTAATCTCTAACTCTAGAATTAGAACTATCAAAAATAAATTTTACAAGACTATTTTTTTTCTTCTTTACTTTTACCACATTAAACTCAACTTATAAATATCAACTCACGGTATTGATTGTCAATAATTTATATTGTTTATATTGTTATAGTCAATACATAAAAAAAGCCTATATCTATTTAGACACAGGCTATAAGTTTGTAATAACTATCTGTATCAACTCTTTATAGAGCTAATAATGACAATTAATATGTTATTTAATGTTTTCATTTCTGAACAACAAATATTTAAAATTATTTATTAAAAAGCAAATATTAACTCTGAAATTATTTTTGTAATTTTATAAAAAATAAAAAACCTATGAAAAGATATATTATTATTCTATTGACCTTACTTTTATCTTCATGTGGAAGTTACAACTCTATCAACAGTTTTTATAATGCTCATAAAAATGACGCTAATGTTACAGCAATACAAGTACCTAACTATTTACTCAGTTTATTGAGAAATCCTTCTGGTGAAATGAATAATTTTATGGGTAATGTTAAAGATATAAGGTATATACAATTGAGTCCAAAAACTGATAATGACAGTAGACTTATCAGTAATCAGATTAACAATTTAACTACCAATAATTTTGTTGAGGTTTTTAGGGAAAGGAAAGACGTGGTAAAAGAGATTGTCATTTACAAAACAGGAAACAAAAACAACTCTGTATTTTATATGAACGGAAATTTCAGCCCAGAACGTGTACGGAAATATGTAAAAGAAGGGAAGTTTGAAAACCTTTCAAATTCTGTATTTAAAGTAATGGATTTTTCCCCATCTAATTCAGATAAAAAACCTTCTAATGATTCAAATAAAGAGACTTCTACAAACTAATGCAAGAAAAAAGTGTTTCAGAGGCAATAAATTATAGACGTTCGGTAAGAGTTTTTGACGAAAACAAACTTCTTGATACAGAAAAAGTCAGACAATGCATCCAACAAGCTGTATTGGCTCCAAACAGTAGTAATATGCAACTTTGGGAGTTCTACCATATTACTTCTACAACTATTAAAAACAAAATGATTCCTCTTTGTTTCAATCAAAATGCGGCAAAAACTGCCCAACAATTACTGGTTGTGGTTGTTCGTAAAGATCTTTGGAAAAAAAGAGTAAAAGACAACTTAAAGCATATTGACACTTTGTTTACACCAAAACCTAAATCAGAGAAAAGTCGTAGAGAAAAGGTGATTAGAAACTATTACGAAAAGTTAATCCCAATTACTTATGTAGATTTTTTAGGAGTTTTCGGGTGGATTAAATATTTTACTTTTACAACTGTAGGTTTATTTAGACCCATGTACAGAGAAGTACGTGCTAAAGACATTCGTGTAGTTGCTCATAAAAGTGCGGGCTTGGCTGCACAAACCTTTATGCTAAGTATGGCTGCTATCAATTATGACACTTGCCCAATGGAAGGTACAGATACTTTGAGGATTAAACGTTTATTGAACTTGCCTTTTGGTGCTGAAATTAATATGGTAATTGGTTGTGGTATTAGAAAACCTGAAGGTGTGTATGGAGAACGTTTTAGAATTCCTTTTTCAGAAGTTTGTAAGGAAATTTAATTTTTACAAACTAAGTAAACCTAATTTTATATTTCAAATAAAAATGTTTTTAGATTCTATTATAAAAAAAATTCAGTCTCATAAAAAAAGTCATAATCTAGATTTTAGTCTTAAAACTAAAACAGAAACTTTTACTGACAAGCTGTTTTACACACTTTTTGATGCTAATATTTCTGTAGCAAAAAGCATCAAAGAATTAGGGGAGAATTTTGATAAAATCACTTCAATTGCTTGTTTTGAACCAGGTGTCACTTGTGAAATTATCTGGAAATCTTTTTTAAACAAACTTCCAGAAATCATTGAAAGCCTAAATTTAGATGCTCAAGAAATTTTAGACAATGACCCTGCAGCTAAATCTATTGAAGAAGTATACCTAGCTTACCCTGGCTTTTATGCTATTGCTGTTTATAGGTTTAGTCATGAATTTTACTTGATTGATATGCCTTTAATTCCAAGGTTAATGAGTGAATACGCACATAGGTTAACAGGAATAGATATTAATCCTGGTGCTAAAATTGGAAAACACTTTTTTATCGATCATGGTACAGGTATTGTTATTGGCGAAACTGTTATCATTAAAAATCATGTAAAAATATATCAAGGGGTAACCTTAGGTGCTTTGCAAGTTTCTAAGGACATGCAAAACAAAAAGAGGCATCCAACAGTTGAGGATGATGTAACCATTTATGCCAATGCAACTATCTTAGGAGGAAATACGGTTATTGGCAAAAACTCTACTATTGGTGGAAATGTTTGGATAACCGAGTCTATCCCTGAAAACACATTAGTATATCATACTACTGAAACCGAAACAAAACCTATTAGCAAATGAAAAATATTTTAGATTTTATAGGAAACACACCATTAATTAAGTCCAGAAATTTAGTGTCAAATAAAAACATTACACTTTTATTAAAATTAGAGGGTAACAACCCTGGAGGTAGTGTAAAAGACCGTGCTGCTTATAATATGATTACCTCTGCTTTAGACAGAGGAGATATTCAAAAAGGAGACAAATTGATTGAAGCCACCAGCGGAAATACAGGTATTGCCTTAGCTATGATTGCCAATATTTTTAATATAGATATTGAGTTGGTTATGCCAGAAAATTCCACCAAAGAACGTGTACAAACTATGCGAGCTTATGGTGCTAAAGTTACCTTAACTTCTTCTGATACGGGAATTTTAGGCTCTAGAGATTATGCAGATAAAAAAGTTCAAGAAGGAGGATATATTATGCTAAACCAATTTGAAAATGATGACAATTGGAAAGCACATTATAACACTACTGGCCCTGAAATTTGGAAAGATACAAAAGGCACAATTACACATTTTATTTCTGCCATGGGAACTACAGGTACAATTATGGGTACTTCCACTTTTTTAAAAGAACAAAACAGTAATATTCAAATTGTAGGTGCTCAACCAGCTGATAATTCTAAAATACCAGGTATTAGAAAGTGGCCAAAAGCATATCTACCAAAAATTTTTAATGCAAAAAAAGTAGATCAAACTATTGAAATTAGCGAACAAGAAGCTAGGTCTATGACTAAACGACTAGCCAAAGAAGAAGGTGTTTTTGCAGGTATGAGTAGTGGCGGTGCAGTGGCAGTTGCCTTGAAACTTGCAGAAACTTTAGACAAAGGTGTTTTAGTAGCAGTGATTTGCGACCGTGGAGATCGGTATTTATCTTCTGATTTGTTTGAGTAGTCTTCCCTAAAAGGATATTAAAGACAACTAATCTATTGAACTGTTTTTTTTAGGTATTTCATTTATCAGCCTCCCGAGATTTGATTTCAGCAATAATTTTCTTTATTCTTATAAAATTTAATATTAAGAATATTGCTAGAAGTAATGGAAATAACTGTTCAAAATCAAAAACTTTAGTATTATAATATTCTAAGAACTCAACTATAAGCAATACTAAAAAAAGACCTGTCAGTATTCCCGTTATGAGTTCAAGTGTTCTTCTCTTTTTTTTAAGCTCTTCCAAACTCAATTCAGTTAATATTTTTTTCACATCTCTTCTTATTTATGCCAATATATAAAGTTACTACTTTTATTTTTTGGGTACAAAAATCAATTTTTTTTCTAATTTTTGAATAACTTCTTTATTCAATAACATAGGTATAAACTCTCCTTTATTGTATTTTTTAGCTTGGTCATTATAATGCTTACTTTGCGGATTACCAGATTGCCCTGTTGGTAAAATACTCATACTACTCTCGACATCAGAAAAGTCAATTACACGGCGTGTAGAAGGCCCTGAAGTTACTTTATAGTAACCTGTGCTATCCAATTTAAAAGCTAAATTATTAATCACTTCATTTCCGCCATTAATTTCAAAAGGACCCACATTAAAATATTCTTTTAGGGCATCAACTTTACCCATCGGGTGATTATGTTCTAAACTGTGCACCTTATTCCATGTCCATTGCTCAATTGAGCTCCCTAATTGGTTTACTAAAAATGAAACTGTATTTTTTAAAGATTTGGTTATGATATCTTGTTTAGATTCTACTTTGTCTTTTGTCGTAATATCATTCCACCAAACAGAACTATCTCTTGCCATCTGTACCGCAATTACTTTTTTCTGTAGTGTAGTGTTTATAAATGTATTAAATGTTTTACCCATTTCATCTTTATAGGTATTGTTTAAAAACTCATAAATAAAACGATTGTAAATAGTCGGAGCAATACTTTCTAAGTTATAACTACCATCCCATTTTTTAAGGATAGTTATTGCTTGTTTTTCAGTGTCAGAAAAGTCCTTTATTGCAATACTTTTTAGAGCATCTTTTACTACTATTGGAGTTACCGAACTGGTAACATCATTAATCATTTTCATAACATCTTCTTTGGTGAAATCATTTTTTGGTTCTAATAAATTTACAATGCGTTTGGCTCTATCCTCAGGTAAATAATAACCAGGATATAACATTCCTGCAATAGAATCTGGTTGATTATTTGCAGAATACACATAATTCCATGAAGGATTTATTGCTTGCGGATTCTCTTCAAAATCTAAATATTCTTTTTCATCATCTGTGCTATTTCCTTTAAGGTACAATTTAGGATTAACGTCATTTTTAAACTTGTAAAGCTTCGCTGCTCCAAACCAAGCAATATTATCATCGGCATCTCCATACATAATATTTAAGCCTGGGGCATGTAGCATTGTTACACCTTGTTTGAATTCAGTTAATGAATTTGCATGAGATAGTTTATATCCAACCTCCAACATTTTATTAGGGAATTGAGTATAAATCCAATCCATTGCTATTGGGCGTTCATCAGAAATCTGTTCAATAATATCATTCAATATGGGTCCGTGTTTACTAACTTTGATTTTGTATTTAATCGAAGTCGCATCTTTTACTTTTATTTCTTTATCCCAAATTTTATAGGTTTCAATTCCGTTGGGAGTAAGGTATTCATTTTCATTTTTTGGATTGTTCTCTTCAATATAAAAATCGATATCGTCATTTTCTAACATGGTCAATCCGTAAGCATATTTTCTATTATGACCCAACATAGGAAAAGGAATCAATGCCATATTATACCCATACATTTCATAGTTGGGTGTTTTGATATGCGACTGATACCAAACAGCAGGTTGTGCAAAACCTATATGCGGATCGTTAGCAAACAACACTTTACCATTCTTGGTTTTATCAGCACCTATCACCCAACTATTACTTCCAATAAATGAAGATACTGGTAACAACTCATAAATCTCATTTACAGCTTCTGCCAATCTTGTTTTAAATATGGCATTCTTTTCTGTTTTTAACAGTGCAGTATTTTCATAAATAGGAATATCTAATTCTTTCAAGTATTCATTTCCTAGTCTATCTTTAACTTCAGTCAATACAGGATCTGTTTTATGAGCCGCTGCAAAACTAAATGCCATATAACCAAATACGTTATATACATCTTTTATCGTGTATTTTTCTTTTTCAATACTCAATAAATAAAACTCTACCGGTGTTGCTCCTTTTTCAATAAACTGATTGACACCATCAAGATAAGCCATGGTTTGTTGGTAAGCTTCTGAGTTTTTATCCAATTCAGCTATGGTTTTTTCTGAAGCTTCTTCAATACCCAAACCAGAGAAAAACTTATCTGTTCTGATCAGTTTTTCACCAAACAATTCTGAAAGTCTACCAGCAGCCAAACGTCTAACAACTTCCATTTGCCATAATCTATCCTGAGCATGCACATAACCTAAGGTTCTACGGGCATCTAATTCGTTTTGAGCGTAAATATGAGGTATACCATAATCGTCATAAAAGACCTCTACTTTGTCTTTAAGGGAAGTTAATTTTAATTCACCTTGGTATGTTGGTTTTAGACTGTTTTTAAACAAAAAACCTCCTGCCAATAGTAAAATAAGAAGTACCGCTAAAACTTTCAGAATTGTTTTGAAAAGACGCATATAGTTTTATTTTTATTTTAGCCTAATATAACCAATACCTATTAAACCAAAAAACAGCTTCTCCTTAAGTTTCGGGAGAAGCTATTTTTTTAGGTATTTCAAATTTGAAGAAATTAAAATTCTTCTTCTCCGTCTCTTATCGGAACGGTTTGCATGGTAAAATCTTCACCTTCCAATAAATCTCCATTTTCATCAGTTTTACTATAATCATAAGCCCAACGGTGTACAGTTGGTATCTCACCTGGCCAATTTCCATGACCAAGGTTAACAGGTGTTGTCCATTCAAGCGTAGTTGCTTTCCAAGGATTTTTACTTGCTTTTTGACCTTTATAAATACTAAAGAAAAAGTTAGCTAAGAATATGAGTTGTGCCAAACCTCCAATAATTGCAAATATAGTCATCAATACATTGATATCTGCTAAATCATCAAAAATAGGAAAAGCAGTATTGTTATAATAACGTCTTGGCAAACCTGCAAGGCCTACAAAGTGCATTGGAAAAAATACACCATATGCAGATATAATTGTCAACCAAAAATGAAGGTATCCTAGGTCTTTATTCATCATTCTACCATACATTTTCGGGAACCAATGATACACACCAGCAATCATCCCGAAAATAGCTGAAACACCCATTACCAAATGAAAGTGAGCTATTACAAAATAAGTGTCATGCACATTGATATCAAGTGCACTATCTCCTAAAATTATTCCTGTCAATCCTCCAGTTATAAAAGTAGATACAAAACCTATAGAATATAACATTGCCGGATTCATATGGATATTACCTTTCCAAAGCGTAGTAATCCAATTAAACGATTTAACAGCTGATGGTATGGCAATTAATAAGGTTGTAAATGTAAATACTGAGCCTAAAAACGGATTCATACCTGTAACAAACATATGATGCCCCCAAACAATGGTTGATAAAAATGCAATGGATATCATTGATATAATCATTGCTCTATATCCAAATATTGGTTTTCGAGAATTGACAGCCAAAATTTCAGAAACAATACCCATAGCAGGTAAAATAACAATATATACTTCAGGATGCCCTAAAAACCAAAATAAGTGTTCAAAAAGTATAGGTGATCCTCCTTTATAATGTAATACCTCACCTGCAATAAAAATATCAGATAAGTAAAATGATGTACCAAAACTCCTATCAAAAATTAGCAATAATGCTGCTGACAATAATACTGGAAATGATACCACCCCAATAATAGCTGTCACAAAAAAAGACCAAATTGTCAATGGCATTCTTGTCATCTTCATACCTATGGTACGTAAATTTAAAACAGTAACGATATAGTTTAGTGCTCCTAATAATGACGATGCAATAAAAATAGCCATAGACACCAACCATAATGTCATCCCTAATCCCGAACCAGCTATTGCTTGTGGCAAGGCACTCAAAGGTGGATATATAGTCCAACCTGAACTTGCTGGTCCTGTTTCAATAAATAATGAAGCTAACATAATTACACTTGACAAAAAGAACAACCAGTAAGAAACCATATTTAAAAAGCCAGACGCCATATCACGAGCACCAATTTGTAGTGGTATTAATAAGTTACTAAATGTACCACTTAAACCTGCAGTTAAAACAAAAAACACCATCAATGTCCCGTGAATAGTTACTAATGACAAGTACATATCTGGTGTCATAACTCCACCTTCACCAGCTCTACCTAGAAAGGCTTCAATGATACTAAAAGATTCTTCAGGATACGCTATTTGTAAACGAAACAACATAGACATGAATCCAGCTATAACCCCCAAAATAATACCTGTAATTAGGTATTGTTTAGAAATCATTTTATGATCTTGACTAAAGACGTACTTTGTTACAAAAGTTTCTTTATGATGATGATCTGACATATTTTTAACTATTTATTTTTATTATTTATTTGATTGAGCAAATGTTTTCTGAGTTTTCAACCACTTGTCAAAGTTAGTTTGCTCATCAACAACTATTTTTAACTGCATATTGTA
>DOIV01000073.1:9677-10336 GCA_003511845.1 Flavobacteriaceae bacterium
CACATATTTTATTACAAAGCACTAAATAATCAAACTCAACTTCTTCTTCTCCTTTTTCTTTTCTTATCTTATTAATATACTCATATTTTGCTTTGGTATCTTCATTCAACCTCATTTCTGCTGTAGTAACTGTAGGTGTAAAAGCAATTTCTGTAACCATACCTGGCACACAGTTCATTTGAGCTCTAAAGTGAGGCATATAAGCTGAGTGCAATACATCTTGAGATCGTAATTTAAATACTACTTTTCTACCCTTAGGGATGTGTAGTTCTTTTACATATTTACCTTCTTGAACTACTAAAGGAATATCATCACTTGCATTTTTATCAGAAAAATCTACTCCCATCGTATTAACACCTTCAATAAAACGCACATTGGCATTTCCTAATTCATTGTCTACTCCTGCATAACGAGCTTCCCATTGAAATTGTTTTGCATATAACTCTACAATTAAAGGGTTTTCAGAGTCAGAAGAATCTTTAATTTCATTCCAAGTCCAGAGTCCATAAATAATTAATCCCGAAAGTACTATGGTAGGTATCACTGTCCAAATCGTTTCTAATTTGTGGCTATCTGCAAAAAACAATGCTTTTCTATTGTTAATACCTCTATATTTAAATGTAAAAAAGAACAATACAAATTGGCTCAACTATAAAATA
>DOIV01000128.1 GCA_003511845.1 Flavobacteriaceae bacterium
TATATACATTGTTAGCCATAGTTTTTATTTTCCTTTCAATATTTCTATCATTTTATCAATTTCTTCTTCGGTAAAATTACCACTTATGCTCGCTTTTCCTCCGATTATTTCAGAATTAACAGTCGGCATTGAAACAATCTGTTTTGCTATTACAATTGCTACTGGCTTACCAATATTCTCTTTGGTCAATAAATAGAACTTTTTAGCACCTTCTTTTGTGAATACAATGCTAATTTCTGGTTGGTCATTGTAACTGCTAAAAGCCTTTTTCACTTCCGAAATATCTTTTGAAGTCAATGAAGGTTTGTCTTCCAACTTTATATCCTTGTCCGCTGTTGAGTAGTTGTAATCAACTGTCGCATAAAATCCATTTTCCCTATCAACAGGTATTGGCTCAAATTTCTTTGTCGGTTCTTCAACTGTTTCGCTAAAATTATTGGTTATTCTCTCAATTTCTTTGTCTATGTCTTTAAATTTAGAAGCAATAATTTTATAAGTCTCTCCTGAATTGAAGAACTTTTCAAAAGCACTTGTCTGTATAAAATCATAGATGTCATTAATTTCATTTTCACTAAACACTTCATTGAAAGCTGAACTAATCCTCTTAACAATTTCGTCATCTGATAATTGTTTCTCTAATTCTATAATTTTTATGCTATCATTTCCTGTTGCTTGGTATTTTAAAGGTTCAAGCTGAAATTTATAATTCGTTTTTTGATTCTCAATAAGTTTCAATTTAATAATAATTGCTTCGGTCTTTTCCTGTCTTGATTGTCCGTAACTTACTAATGAAATTGAGATGAGTATCAATCCAATTGTAAGGAATCTAGTTTTCTTTAAATTCATTGGTTTATTTTTTATTTCGTGTCGTTCAGATAAATTATGGCTAACGATTTATGTAAGCCTAGTTGCGGATTTACAAGCACTGACCTTTCAAATTTATCACCAAACTTTGTACAAAGATACAAGCTTTGAATTTAGCACAAAACCCGCAATTACGTTTACATTTTGTTATCGCCTTTTTTCTTTCAGTTTCTTGTCCAGTTTTACTTTTATTCCGATAAAAAAGTTTATTCCTTGATTTGGTATTTCCAATTGTTTAAACCGTGATAGATGATCAATATATTTGGTATTTAACAGGTTTTTAATTCCTGTAGTAATTTCTATTGGATTGTTTTTAGTATGAATATCCAGATTTAAGCCAATATCTATTAGGCTGTAGTCACTTGTTGCTGTTTCAAAAAGACCTGTTCTGTTTTGTTGAAATTTGTAAATATGTTGAACAAATACATTTTTTAATTGTACTTTCCCTTTGTGAGAAAATTCTGCACGTACAGTAGAGCTTAAATTTGTTTGAGGAATTAACGGAAGTGCATTGCCGTTTCTGTCTTCTGCAAAAACAGTTGAAAGATTACTTTCTAAATGTAGCCAATGAATTTTATGCGGATGATAATGAAAACCTAATTCGCCACCATATAAAAAAGCATTTGTTTGTATGAACTCAAATACTGGAGTACCACCAATTTGTGTGTTTGTTGGTGAAAGAAAAATATAATTTTGAATAGCATTGTAAAAAGGATTTACCGAAAAACTTAAATGCTCATCTTGATAATCAAAAGAAAAATCTATTTGTGTAGCATTTTCGTTTAGTAGATTTGCATCTCCTTTTATAAAGCGATTACTTCCAGGGTGTTTCCCGTTTTGGAGTAACTCTGTAGTACTTGGTGCTCTAAAACCACTTGAAATATTGGCTCTGAATTTCGTCTTTTTCAATTTATAAACTGCTCCACTTGAAAACGTAAACCCGTTATATGTTTTGTTCAATGCAGGAAAAGGTCGTTGCGGGTGTTCCATTTTTTTTGCGTCAATATTTCTATAATCAGCCCTTATTCCTCCTTGAAATTGAAGTTTATCAAACTTTAGATTTCCAATAAAAAAAGCACCAAAATCTGTTGTAGATGCATTTGGTATTAATATTCCTTTTCCATTGTTTTCATTGTCTTGTACCATTCCTTGCGAACCTATTATAAAATCAAATCGATCTTTATAAATAGGTGAATACCATTTTAAATTATAGGTAAAGGTGTTCAAGTTTAATCCTGTGGCTTGAACATCTTTATTATTTTTATATGCTTTTCTGACGTTGTTGGTATTTCCTAATGTCAAATTTAGTTTTGAATTGCCTATAAATACAATATTTTCAAAACTCAAGTTGTGATTGTCAACTGTTTGAAAGGGAAGTATAAAGGCTCTTTCGGTTGAATTGGTGTATTCAGCACTATTTAGTATTCCATAATCATTTTGTAAAAAACTGTATCTAAGGTTTGAAATCCAATTTTTTGTATTAAACCCAATTGAACTTTTGATATTTTTTTGGTCAAAACGTGTCTGAAATACTCTTTTGAAATTTGGGACTTGATAATCTGCTTGTGAAGAATATCCTCCAAAGAGATTAAATTTTAATTTACCTTTATTAATTTTAAAGCCTATATTAGTTGTAGACCCTAAAGTATTTGAAAGAAATTTTGTTTCAGCAAATCCTTCAATTGTATTCTGATTTGCATAACGTTCGTCAAGAAAATAAAGAACACCACCTAAAGCATCAGAACCATACAATAAAGATGCTGGACCTTTTATTACTTCTACGCTTTCAATTCCTACTTCTCCAACTCCTAAATCGTGTCTGCTTCCCCATTGCTGATTTTCAACTCGAATTCCTTGAGTATAAGTAACAATTCTGTTTCCTGACAAACCCCTAATTACAGGTTTTCCAATTCCTGCACCTGTTGTTGTTTGTTCTACTCCTGGAATAGAACTAATGGCTTCTACCAATGTTAAACTAGAAGCAGGTTGTAATTCTGTAATTTTCTTATGAACAACATTTACAATGTTTTCTCCTTGCAATCTGCCATTTGGTGCAGAAACGACAACTTCATCTAAGTTAAAATGACCTTGTTCAAGGTGAAATGTTTTTTCTTTTGTAGTGGCAATATTTACTATTTCATCAATTAAGTTGTAACCCAAGAAAGTTATTTGAATATGGATTTCTTTTTGATTGAAATGCTCAATATTAAAACTTCCATTTTCATCAGTTGTTGTTCCTGTTTTTAAATCTACAAAATAGACCTGTGCATTTGATATTGGCAAATTAGTTTCACTATCCAAAACGGTTCCTCTAAAACTTTGCCCAAAAGTGATAGATGCAGTAAGTAAAAATAGAGCGGTACTTATAATTTTTTTCATTTTTTTTAATTTATATTTGTAATAATGTTGCAAATATAAATATTATTGTTTTTAAAATGCAACAATGTTGCAAATAATTTTATGATAAATTTATTAAAGAATAAAAAAATAAGTAAAACTCCTTTTAGAAAGGAAGTGTTGGCAATTTTTAATAAATACAATAATGCTATTCCTTTGTCTGTAGTTGAGAAAGAATTAAAAGCGTTCAATCGAATTACGTTATATCGGACAATAAAAGTGTTTTTAGAAAAAGGAATTATTCACGAAATTACTATTAATGGGGAAGTATCTAATTATGCTATTTGCAAAGAAGAATGCGATACACTTGGACATCATCATCAGCATATTCATTTTAAATGTACAAGTTGTGGTATAATTTTCTGTGTTGAAGTAGATAAATTTCCTACAATTATTTTACCTAAATATAAAATAAATCAATTAGAAATTCAGGCTATTGGATTATGTCAAAATTGTAATTTATAAGGTTATAATATGAATTTTCAGAGTGTTTTTTTTATTGGCGATAACGATTTGTGTATGGAACGTAGCGTATAA
>DOIV01000241.1:0-454 GCA_003511845.1 Flavobacteriaceae bacterium
CAATCATTTTTTTTCCGCTAAAACTGAATCCTAGATATAAATTATTAAAAACTTCAGCTTTAATGCCTAAAATAAATTCTGCCCAGTGAGCATTTAAGCCATCAAATTTTTGTCCAGTTTCAATTTTTTCTAAGCTATGAAAAAAGTAATCATTATTAACTGTAAATGTATTTAAAGTCTGACTAAAGTTGCTAAAACCATATCTAAAACCTACATAAATCATATTTTCCATATCTAGCCAATTTTCATAGGCGTTGTAATCTACACCAGCTTTAATGTATTGACCATTGGTGGTGAAATTGATAAAATCTTCATTGGTTGTGTTTTCTAAATAACCCAATTCAGCAGCAATAAATAATTTTTTAGAAATTCTAAAATCCCCAACCAATTCTAATCCTTTTCTATTGTTATCAATAAGTGTATAAACAGGATTGTAAAGGTCTATCCCAACTCT
>DOIV01000241.1:840-11513 GCA_003511845.1 Flavobacteriaceae bacterium
AAAGAAATCGAAAAACACAATAAAAATACAGCGTTAATGAAATATTTTAAGATGTGCATTGTTTTCATTTTCTATATGTTCTGAAATTACTTCTTTACTTTTTATCCAAAGCCCATCACTATTTACATCTTCAATGGTATAAGTGACATTTTTAAAAATGCTTTTGTATCCGCATGAGCGACCTACAAAAACATTTTTAACTTCATAAGTTACTATGAGTTTGTCTTTGTTTGAAGTTGCTGGGTCAGTACTGTTTTTTGTCAATATAAAGGTGGTTTGTGTATCGTATACATTCAATGGTAAGGAAATAGAATCCTTAAGTTGAATGTGTACCGTGTCTAATTCTTCGTTAATTTCGGCTTCTACAATTAACCCATTTACAGATTTTTTTATTTCAGGATCATCAATATCATAAAACCGAATGGTAAGTTTCGGTGTGATGGCATCAATACAAATCTCATCACGTTCGCAACTAAGTTGAAAAGCTCCAATTAAAATTAATAGTAAGAGGTATATCTTGTTTTGTTTCATTTCTTATTGTCATTCCTGCGGAAGCAGGAATCTGTTTTTAATCAAGCACGATTTAATAAAATTAGCGTTTTTCCAAAAGTACAACATTTTCGACATGATGTGTTTGCGGAAACATATCTACAGCTTGAGTTTTAATAATTTTATATTTTTCATCAAGTAGAGCCAAGTCTCTTGCTTGAGTTGCAGAGTTACAACTTACATATACAATTCTGTCAGCTTCAATTTTCAATAATTGTGCTATCACATTTTTATGCATTCCATCCCTTGGCGGATCGGTAATAATCACATCTGGTTTGCCATTTTTAGAAATAAACTCATCGGTAAAAATTTTTGCCATATCACCAACAAAAAAATCTACATTATCAATGTCGTTATTTTTTGCATTTTCTTTAGCATCTACAATAGCTTCTGGTACACTCTCTATACCAACTATTTTTTTTGCTTGTTTGGCAACAAACTGAGCAATAGTACCTGTGCCGGTATATAAATCATACACTGTTTCTGTACCAGAAAGGTCAGCGAAATTTCTAGTTATTTTATAGAGTTCATAAGCTTGAGTAGAATTAGTTTGATAAAAAGATTTTGCATTGATTTTAAATTTCAAACCTTCCATAGTTTCAAAAATATGATCTCTACCTTTAAACAATACAATTTCTTGATCGTAAATGGTATCGTTTCTTTTTTGATTGATGATGTATTGTAAAGATGTTATTTCAGGAAATTTTTCAGCAATATGATTCATTAACAACTCTCTTTTAGTTGTATCGTCTTCAAAAAATTGCATGACCAACATGATTTCTCCTGTAGATACAATCCGTAACATCATAGTTCTTAACAACCCGCTTTGTTCACGAGGATTGAAAAAACTCAATCCATTTTCTAAAGAAAATTCCTTGATAGAATTTCGAATGGCATTTGAAGGATCTTCTTGTAAGTGACATTTTTCTACATCTAGTATTTTATCCCACATACCAGCAATATGAAAACCTAAAGCATTTTTATTTTCTATCTCAACATCAGAATTTATTTCTTTATAGGTTAGCCATCTGCTATTAGAAAAAGAGAATTCCATTTTATTTCTGTAGAAATATTGTTTTTCAGCACCTAGAATTGGTGTTATTTCAGGCAATTCTAAATGCCCAATTCTAGTCAAATGATCTACAACCTCTTTTTCTTTATAGAATAATTGATCTTCATACTTCATATGCTGCCATTTGCAGCCGCCACAATGTTCAAAATAATCACAAACTGGAGTCGTACGTTTTTCAGATTTCTTTATAAAATTAATTGCTTTACCTTCATAATAGGCTTTTCGCTTTTTGAAGGTCTGTATATCTACAACATCACCAGGTACAGCGTTAGATAGAAATATTACTCTGCCATCTGTAGCTTTTGCAACTGTTTTACCTCTGGCACCAGCATCAATGACTTCAATATTTTCGAAAATGATTTTTTTTTTCTTTCCTCTTGACATAATGCAAAGGTAATTCAAACAAAAACATCCGCCAAAGGCGGATGTTTAAATATTATATGTTTTAAGAATTATTTTGTGTTTAATATTACAAATATAGATACTTATTATATTAGTTTAACGTATTTTCAAGTATATTATGATGTTTTTTTATTAATTTATAAGCACTCTAAATAGTTTCAAAAAATTAAATTTTTTTTCTTTTAAAAAACACTAAATTTGTAATCTTAAAAAAATAATTGATGTTAGATAGATTAAATATATTTAAGCAACGTTTTGATGAAGTTTCTGATTTGATAATTCAACCAGATATTATAATGGATCAAAAACGCTACGTGAAGCTGAATAAAGAATATAAAGAATTAAAAGTTGTAGTAGATAAAAGAGAGGAATACAAGGGTGTGCTTGACAATATAGCAGAGGCAAAAGAAATTATTGATGATGGTTCTGATACTGAAATGGTTGAAATGGCTCAGTTAGAACTGGATGAATCTTTAGGGAAAATACCAGAATTAGAAGAGGAGATAAAGTTTTTATTGATACCTAGAGACCCCGAAGATGCAAAAAATGTTATTGTTGAAATAAGAGCAGGTACAGGAGGAGATGAAGCTAGTATTTTTGCTGGAGATTTATATCGAATGTATACTAAATACTCTTCTGATAGAAAATGGAAAACTGAAGTAGAAGATATAAGTGAAGGTACATCTGGCGGATTTAAAGAAATTATTTTTAGTATTTCAGGAGCAGATGTGTATGGCGATATGAAATTTGAATCTGGTGTGCATCGTGTACAACGAGTGCCACAAACAGAAACTCAAGGACGTGTACATACTTCGGCAGCAACTGTAATGGTTTTACCAGAAGCAGAAGAGTTTGATATTGATTTAAAAACAAGCGACATTAGAGTTGATTATTTTTGTTCTTCTGGTCCAGGCGGGCAGTCGGTAAACACAACGTATTCAGCGGTGCGTTTAACACATGTTCCAACAGGTATAGTTGCTCAGTGTCAAGATCAAAAATCACAGCATAAAAACAAAGATAAAGCAATGAAAGTGTTGCGGTCACGTATCTATGAAATGGAATTAGAAAAGAAATTAGCAGCAGATTCAGCTAAAAGAAATTCATTGGTGTCAAGTGGTGATAGATCAGCAAAAATTAGAACCTATAATTACCCACAAGGTAGGGTTACTGAACATAGAATAGGGCTTACACTTTATGATTTAAGTAATATTATTAATGGTGATATCCATAAAATTATTGAAGAGTTAAAATTGGCAGAGAATACCGAAAAATTAAAAGAATTGGGAGAAGTTTTATAATGTTAAAATACTAACGAATAGTTTTTATTCGTTTAATTTACACAAAATTTTATATAATAGTTATTCTAGTATTAATTTTACCTGACCAAAGTATGCTTAAAGGTTTAAAAAAGAAATCAGCTATTCAGTCTTTAGAAAAGCAACTGAAGAAGTTGAAAAACAATAATGTTTCTCTAAGTAAGATTCATAAAATTGGTATTTTGGCAGATTCAAGATTGTTTGGCAGTTATGATATTACAAGAAATTTGAGACAAAAATTAGGAATCTCAAACGATAAACATATAGAAATAATTATTTTTGAAAACCTAAAAGACGATTTTGTAACACAGCATTATAGTGTGTTTTCAGAAAAAGATTTTGGTATGTATGGTAAAGCTAAAGCTTTAAATGTAAAGAGCTTTATGGAAGATGATTTTGATTTATTGATAAATTATTGCAATCATGACTCTGTGTATACAAATTTAGTGCTTGTAAATTCAAAAGCAAAATTCAAAGTGGGTTTTTTAGATGAAACCTTTAGAGATGTATATGATTTTACTATTGAAATTACAGGAAATAAAGTAGATGTTTTTAATGATGAATTGGCGAAGTATTTAAAAATTTTAAAATTAGTATGATAAAATTGTGCTTTAATATTCTGAGCAATTTTATCTTAAATTGTAAAGAAAGATGAAGCAATTTTACGGAACAGGTGTAGCATTAGTAACTCCATTTAAAGAAGATAAAAGTATTGACCATAATGCTTTAAAAAGTCTAGTTAATTTTCAGATAGATAATGGTGTTGACTATTTAGTCGTATTAGGGACTACTGGTGAGCCTGCAACACTTACATCAGAAGAAAAAGAGCAAGTTAAAGAAGCGATTGTAACTGTCAATAACGGAAGATTACCTTTAGTATTAGGTATTGGAGGTAATTGTACTCAATCAATAATAGATGAGATAAAAAGAACTGATTTATATGCTTTTGATGCTATTCTGTCTGTAGCACCATATTATAACAAGCCTACTCAAGAAGGATTTTATCAGCATTTTAAAGCCATTGCAGAAGTATGTCCTAAACCAATTATACTTTATAATGTACCAGGTAGAACCGCAAAAAATGTAATCCCCGAAACCATATTTAGATTAGCCTCTGATTTTAGTAATATTATTGGGGTTAAAGAAGCAGGAAATAACGTACATCAATATTTAAAATTGATTAAAAATAAGCCAGAAGATTTTTTAATTATTTCTGGTGATGATGATTTAGTACTCGGAGTGGTTCTGGCTGGTGGTGCAGGAGTGATCTCCGTTATGGGGCAAGCACTTCCAAAAGAATTTTCAAAAATGATTCAATTAGGACTCGAAGGTAAAGCCAAGCAAGCATATAATATTCATTATAAATTGATGGATGGTATCGATTTAATTTTTGAAGAAAATAATCCTTCAGGAATAAAAGCTTTACTGAAAAAACGAGCCATTTGCGAAATGTATGTAAGATTGCCTTTAGTAAATGCTACTGCTGAACTTGAAGATAAAATCAGTGCTTTTATTGATGAATATTAATAGAATTTAGGTTCATAATAGTTTGCCAATTGAGTATTAACAAACTTTTACAATTTTTTTTAATTGCAGTTTTAAAAAGTAAATTATTTTTGCTTCATTAAATAACCCAAATATTTATTTTTAATTAAATAAAATACGAGTTGATTATTTTAATGATTAATTGGTATATTTAGTTTTAAATAAGTATTTTTGCAAAATGCAGAAAATGAAACGACTTGGTGTATTTCTAGTATTATCTCTATTACTTTTATCTTGTAGTGAATATCAAAAGGTATTGAACAAAGGCAAAGTAGAAGATCAATACAAAATGGCTACTGAATATTTTGAAGAAGGTGAGTTTAACAAATCGGTTAACTTGTTTGAAAAAGTAATTCCGAAGTACAGTAGAAAGCCTCAGATGGAACGTATCCAATTTATGGTGGCAAAAGCCAACTATAATACTAAAAGTTACGATTTAGCTTCCTACCACTTTAATAAATTTATTGGTAATTACCCTACAAGTTCTAAAGTTGAAGAAGCGTCTTATTTATTGGCACATAGTTATTACCTTAGCTCACCAAAATCAAGTAGAGATCAAGCAAATACTCAAAAAGCATTAACTGAACTTCAAAACTTTATTGATAAATTTCCGGAATCAAGTAGAGTAAAAGAAGCAAACATGTATCATGATGAATTGACCAAAAGATTAGAAAAAAAATCATTTGATATTGCAAAACAGTATTATATTACAGAAAGATATCAAGCAGCAATTATGGCTTTTGATATTTTTATTGAAGACAATTTTGGTACAGATTACAAAGAAGATGCTTTAGCTTATAAATTTTTGGCTGCTTATGAATTAGGTATTAAAAGTGTTTTTACAAAGAAAGAACAACGAATTAATACTGCTATAGCAGCATATAATAGATTGAAGAAAAGTTTTCCGAAATCAAATAAGTTGAATAAGTTTTCTTCTAAATTAGAAGAGTTAAATAGTGAATTAACAAAAACAAAAGAAATTTACGCTAAATATACTAACAATGGATTATAAAAATTCTGAAGCATCGTTAACAACGATTACTTACGACAAAACTAAAATTGAAGCACCTACTCAAAATATTTATGAGTCTATTTCAATTATGGCGAAAAGAGCAAATCAAATTAGTGAAGATATTAAGAAAGAACTCATTGATAAGTTGGAAGAATTTGCTACACATAATGATAGCTTAGAAGAAGTTTTTGAAAATAAAGAACAAATTGAGGTTTCTCGTTTTTATGAAAAATTACCTAAATCTACAGCAATTGCAGTAGACGAATGGTTAAATGGAAAAATTTATCATAGAAACCCAGAAGAACCAGATACTACTAAATAATGTCAGTTTTAAGCGGTAAAAATATTCTCTTAGGTGTAACCGCAGGGATTGCTGCTTATAAGTCAACGTATTTAGTTAGACTTTTTATTAAAGCAGGTGCTCATGTCAAAGTGATTATGACACCTGCTTCAAAAGATTTTGTAACTCCTTTAACATTATCTACACTCTCTAAAAACCCAGTTCATTCAGCGTTTTATACTAAAGAAGACGAAAATGAATTATGGAACAACCATGTTGATTTAGCCTTGTGGGCAGATTATATGATTATAGCTCCTGCCACAGCCAATACCTTATCTAAAATGACGAATGGTACCTGTGACAATTTACTACTCGCAACCTATCTTTCTGCCAAATGTAAAGTGTTTTTTGCACCAGCAATGGATTTAGACATGTACAAGCATACTTCTACTTTAAAAAATTTAAAGAAATTAGAAAGCTATGGCAATATTATGATTCCCGCTGAAAGCGGTGAATTGGCAAGTGGTTTACATGGTGAGGGTAGAATGGCTGAACCAGAAAATATGGTTTCTTTTATTGAAAAAGAAATTTTATCAGGTTTGCCATTAAAAGATAAGCAAGTATTAATTACTGCAGGTCCTACATACGAAGCAATTGATCCTGTTCGATTTATTGGGAATCATTCCTCAGGCAAAATGGGGTTTGAATTGGCCAAAGAAGCTGCTAACTTAGGAGCTGATGTAATATTAGTTAGTGGTCCATCCAATGAAAATGTAAATCATTCGTTAATAAAAAGAGTTGATGTTGTTAGTGCGGCTCAAATGTACACTGCCGTTCATCAATATTTTAATGATTGTAATATTGCTATTTTATCAGCAGCAGTAGCAGATTTTAGACCAGTCAGTATTGCTTCTGGTAAAATTAAAAAGAAAAATGGTTTAACGATTGAATTAGCACAAACAAAAGATATTCTGGCTTCATTAGGTGAAGAAAAAAAGGATCAATTCCTGGTTGGGTTTGCTTTAGAGACTGATAATGAATTAGAAAATGCAAAAGGAAAATTACAGCGTAAAAATTTAGACCTGATAGTTTTAAATTCTTTAAATGATAAAGGAGCAGGGTTTAAAAAAGCTACAAATAAAGTTACTATTATAGATGCAGAAGAACAATGTTTTGAGTTTGAATTAAAGTCTAAAACTGAAGTAGCTAAAGATATTTTTAATGAAATTATTAAAAGATTATGATGCGTAAAATCTTATATTTAATTATTTTTTTTGCTGCTATTCAGGTTAAAAGCCAAGAGTTGAATTGTTTGGTTATTATTAATTCTGATCAAATTCAAAATGTCAACTCTCAGCTAACTGAGAATTTACAAACTGCTATTTCTGAATATATCAATAATAGAAAATGGACAAATAAAGAATACAAACCACAAGAAAGAATTAACTGTGCCATTACATTAAACCTTATAGAGCAAACATCTTCTACTGAATTTAAAGGAAGTATTGAGGTTTTGGCTTCTAGGCCAGTTTATAATTCAACATATCAAAGCCCTATTTTTATTTATAAAGACAATGATATGTCATTTAGCTTTAATGAATTTCAAAATTTAATTTATAATGAGAATAGCTTTGAATCAAATTTGGTTTCAATACTTACTTTTTATGTATATACAATTTTAGGAATTGATGCAGATACTTTTGCTTTAAATGGTGGCGAAGTCTATCATAAAAAAGCAGAACAAGTGGTAAATTTAGCACAACAAGGTGGTTTTTCTGGTTGGAATAGAATTGATGGGAACAACACAAGGTATCAGTTAAATGAAAATTTGCTATCTCAAACGTTTAAAGATTTTAGAGTAATTATGTATGAATATCATTTAAATGGTTTAGACTTGATGAGTGATGATAAAAAGGAAGCTAAAAAAAACATATCAGAAGCTGTTTTGAAACTGAAGAATATATATAATACACGGCCAAATGCATTTTTATTAAGGGTATTCATGGATACAAAATCAGATGAAATTTTAGATATTTTTTCAGATGGCCCAAGAATTAATGCAGTTAAACTTAAAGAAACATTACTCAAAATTTATCCAACTTATAGTGATAAGTGGGAGGAAATTAAAATCTAATAAAGAATCTTTTTTAGAAAAAAACATTTAAGTTTGAAAGTTGGTATTTTTTTAATCTAATTCAAACAATGTTAGCATCACTTTCCATAAAAAATTATGCACTTATAGATCATTTAGAAGTAACTTTTCAAGAAGGCTTTTCAATAATTACTGGTGAAACTGGAGCCGGTAAATCTATACTTTTAGGTGCATTGGCTTTAATTTTAGGTAAAAGAGCAGATTTGTCAAACCTAAAAAATAAAGAAAAAAAATGTATTATTGAAGGTGGTTTTTTGATTGATAAATTCAATTTAAATACTTTTTTTGAAGCAAATGATATTGATTTTGAAGAGCATACTATTATAAGACGAGAAATTTTGCCTAATGGAAAATCAAGAGCATTTATTAATGATACTCCAGTTAAACTTTCAGTATTGACAGCTTTAAGTGATCAATTAATTGATGTGCATTCGCAACATCAAACCCTACAATTAGCAGATGTTACTTTTCAGTTTTTAATTATTGATGCTTTAGCTAATAATGCAAATACCATTAATTCATATAAAAAAGAATTAATAGAATATAAAAATTTAACTAATGAATTGCAAGAGATATTAACTCAACAAAATGAAGCTAAAAATCAATACGACTATAATACTTTCTTATTAAATGAATTGCTTGAAGCCGATTTTAAATTAAATGAGCAACAATTTTTAGAAGAAACTTTAGAAAAACTGAATCATGTTGAAGAAATAAAATTTCATTTAATTGAAGCTCAACAATTAGCAGACTCAGAGGAGATTGGTCTTACAGAGTTGTTAAGAAAATATTCAAATGTGATTAATAAACTTAGTGGTTTTAGTATTATTTATAAAGAACTTTCAGAAAGAATAACAAGTCTTTTAATTGATTTTGAAGATATTTCTCAAGAATTGATAGCAACTAATGATGCTCTAGCATACAGTCCACAAGACTTAGAGAAGTATAATGATAGATTGCAATTGTTATATGATGTGCAAAAGAAACATCAAGTAACTACAATAGAAGAGCTAATTGAAAAACAAGAACTTTTAAATAATAAAGTAGGTGTTGTTGACAATGCAAATGAAGTTATTGAAGCTAAAAAAATAAAAATTTCGACAATAGAAAATAAATTGAATAGCCTAGCTGAAACTATTCATAAAAACAGAAAAAAGGCCATTCCATTATTAATTAATCAACTTGAAGATGTGTTGAAAGGTTTAGAAATGCATAATACGTCCATTAAGATTAATTTAAGTAAAAAGGATGAGTTTTTAGCAAATGGTAAAAATGAATTAGAATTTTTGATTTCAACCAATAAAGGCAGTAGCTATGAACAGTTAAAGAAAATTGCTTCAGGTGGTGAAATGTCAAGAATTATGCTGGCAGTAAAATCAATACTATGTAATTATTCTGATTTACCTACAATTATTTTTGATGAAATTGATACTGGTGTGTCAGGAGAAGTTTCTAACCGTATTGCAGCTGTCATGGAAAATATGAGTAAGAAAATGCAAGTGATAGCAATTACACATTTACCACAAATTGCAGCAAAAGGTAAACATCATTTTAAAGTCTTTAAGACTGAAGGTGAAAAAGAGACAATTGCAAATATTAAATTGTTAAATTTTTCAGAAAGAGTTCAAGAATTAGCAGAAATTTTAAGTGGAAAAAAAGTTTCTAATTCTGCAATTATTCATGCCAAGCAATTACTAAATATGTCATAAACCTTATGTCATAAATTTTTAGTTTTTGAGTAATTTTAACTGTAATATCTATGTATTAATATCATTCTTATTATTTCAATAGGGCAACATTAAAACTTGCTGATAATCAGTTCTTTGTAAATTATTTTAATTATAATTGATTTTTATATAATTTTTTACAATAAATAGCGTTTATGTTAAAAACCCGCTAATCAAAAATAAATTATGAAAAGAAAAACTGCACTTAGAGTTTTCGTGTTTTTCTTCCTTTTTACAGGATTAATTAATGCAAACCCAATTGATACAGAAGTTTCAGCAATGATCATTGCTCCTCCGAGCAATGATGATTGTGCTAATGCCACTGTATTGACCGTAAATAATGATTATTTATGTAATGTTTCAACCTCAGGCACATTGGTAGATGCAACAGCTTCTTCAGTGGCTTCTAGCATGAATAGCTGCCCAAATACAGATGTTAAAGCAAATGATGATGTTTGGTTTAAGTTTGTTGCAACTGCGACAACACATAAAATAGAACTAAAAAATATAGTTGGTAATATAACTGATTTATATATGATAGCTTATGATGCTGGTACAACCGTTGATTGTTCAACGATGAGCCCAATCAATTGTAGTGATTCAGAAACAAATAATTTA
>DOIV01000206.1:0-220 GCA_003511845.1 Flavobacteriaceae bacterium
TTGAATTCAGCGGGTCGTTTTTGGTATGAAGCACAACGTTTAGTATATGAAGCGTTGGGCATTTATAAGCACTTCTTTTCGGTTTATCTCTATCTTAATTTAAAAGCACTAACTTTGATATAATCACTTATTGCCCAATGATTTATTACATTGTTACCTGCTGGCTATTTTATTTTTCCGTCCTGTTTTTAGCGTTGTCAAGACATACTCTTTTGCAATT
>DOIV01000206.1:547-6057 GCA_003511845.1 Flavobacteriaceae bacterium
TACTCTTTTGCAATTTTGGCTTTTGAGCGTTGGCTGTAGCGATTGCAAATGTGTATGGCTTATGCGTTGGCTTTTCATTCTATGCTGTTTTATATAAATATTGCTGAAACTCTATAAACAAATCTCTAATTTCAAGTGCATTGCCACCTAATTTTTCAATTCCATCTTCTTGCGATTGAAATTTTGTTGCAAGTAAGACAGGAAGTTTCGATTGGTCTAATTCGCCTACTCCTGTTTCTACATATTTACTCAATACAAACTCTATAAATTCCTTTTGTCTTTCGTTTAATAATGCAAAAATGGTGGCTTTTGCTACGGCAACTCGTTCTTTTCGTGTGATTGGTTTTACTTCACTATTAAACACATATTCCAATACATCAAAAATATCACTCTTCTCTGCGTCAACTAATTTTTTAAGTGTGTTAAATTCTTCTGAACCAAAACCAACTTCTTCTAATTTTTCAAGTAGTGTTCTTCTTGTTATTGGGTTAGACCACAACTCTCTCAATTCCGCTTCATCTTTAAAGAAATTTGGCATTTCTCCCAGTAAATTATCCATAAATTCTTGAACCGTTATTGGTTTACCATCTGCACTCCAAAAGGAAGTTGAAATCATTTTCTGAATTTCTAATTCCTTTCCGTTTCGTAATTTTATCTTTACCTTCTTTTTGCAAATACAAGGCAATTGTCCGCAAGTTTCACATTCGGTTGGTGGTTCTACTTCACAAACACAAGGACTTTCTCCACAAACTTTACATGTTGCAGGTTCTTTTACGCAAACACAAGGACTTTGATGGCATTTCTCACAAATTTCAGGTGCTACTGGCTCAACTGGTTCGCCATCCCATTCTGGGTCTGAAAAACGTTGGTAGGCATCTACAAAATCATAAATAGTAAAAAACTCTTTGCCGTCAAACATTCGTGTTCCTCTACCTACAATTTGTTTAAATTCTATAATCTGATTTACAGGACGCATCAACACTATATTTCTGATGTTACGTGCATCTACTCCTGTAGATAATTTTTGTGAAGTGGTAAGTATGGTTGGTATTAGTTTTTCATTGTCTTGAAACTGTTCTAAAAAAGTTTCGCCTATTTTACCATCATTGGCAGTAACACGTACGCAATAGTTGCTGTCTTTTCCCACTTCGACTCCGCTCTGTGCAAGTTTTGGTTTGTACTGATTTACCATATCACGTACCATTGCTGCGTGTGCCTGTGTAGCACAAAATATAATGGTTTTATCATCAATATTGGCATCATTCATAAAGGTTTGTACACGATAACGCTCTCTTGCTGGAATGACTATTTTTCGGTTAAAATCTTTTTCTTCATATAGTTTTCCTTCTTCAATTGTTCCATCTACAACTGTATCATCATTGGTATAAATGTAATCGTCTAACGTAGTTTTAATTCTTTTGACTTTAAAAGGCGTTAAAAAACCATCATTAATTCCTTCTTTTAAAGAATAAATATAAACTGGGTCGCCAAAATAAGCGTAGGTATCTACATTGTCTTTTCGTTTTGGTGTGGCTGTTAAACCTAACTGAACAGCAGGCGAGAAGTACTCTAAAATTCCTCTCCAATTGCCTTCATCATTTGCACCACCTCTGTGACATTCGTCAATGATGATAAAATCAAAATAATCTTTTGGATACTCGCCAAAACGGTATTCGACAGGCTCATCCACCTTTTTATCTTTGACTGGCTCAGTAATTTTTAGAAAATTATCAGTCCTATTTTTTGATAATTCTTTTAATAATTCAATATCATTATTGATTAACGCAATCTTTTTTACTCTACTCCATTTTTGAATTTGTTTTTCTCTTTTAAATGCTTCATCAATTCTTGAAAACTCTTCATAGTATACTAATTTTACTGGGAGATGTATTCTTGTGTGTTTTGCTCCATCACCATCTTTATGTTGAATAATTCTTCTGTTTAGATCTTTAGTGCTTCCTGTATAAAAACTGTTGTCAGAACATTGTAGAATATACATATATCCATAAGCCTTTCTTATTTCTTTTATCTCATTAAATTCAATTCTGTATTCACTTTCAGGTTCTACTGCAATATTTAAATCCATTTCTGTGAATGAGCCTGTTTCTGTGAATGAGCCTGTCGAATTCGTCATAAATGATTGAAAAATAGTAAAAAAGATACTTCCGTTTGTGGGTACTTTTCCTGTTTTACGTATTTCTTTTGGTGAAATTCTGATTAAAGCATCTTCTGGAAATGCTGAAAATGAATTGAATGCTTGGTTGGCTAATATATTTCTATCTGCCAAAAACAATATTCTTGGTCTGCGTTTTTTATACTCGCTTGTTTTTGCGGATAAATTCCATCTGGTATGAAACAATTTCCAAGCAATTTGAAACGCAATAGCAGTTTTTCCTGTTCCTGTGGCTAAGGTTAGTAAAATTCTGTCTTTGCCTTGTGCTACGGCTTCTAAGGTGTTGCGTACCGCAATTTCTTGATAATATCTTGGTTGCCAAGTTCCTGATTTGGTTTCAAAGGGAATGCTCGAAAACTTATCTCGCCACAGTTCGACAAGCTCACTGGGCGTTCCGTTTTGAACCTGCCCTGAGCCTGTCGAAGGGTAGGTTTTGTTCCATAATTCTTGTGGCGATAAAAATTGGTTGACCAAACCTTCTGCACCTGTTTTCATACAGATTTGGTAAATTTCTTTTCCGTTTGCAGAATAGGTGGTTTCTAAATTTAATTTATCTGCATATAGTTTGGCTTGTGCTACACCTTCACCAACTTCTAATTCATTACTTTTTGCTTCAACAATAGCCAACTTAATACCTTTGTAAACTAATATATAATCTGCAATTAATGGTTTGGCTCTTTTGCCACCAACTTGTATTCTGCCATCTGTTATCTTACATACATTGCGTTCTCTCAATATTTTAGAGCCCTCAACAATTCCCCAACCTGCTTGGGTTAATTGTGGGTCTATAAGTTCTGCTCTTGTTTCGGCTTCATTCATACTATTATTCTTTTTTGCCTGTAAAAGTTACTTGCGGTTTGGAATGGTATTGACTTTCTTTAAAAAACCGCAATAAAAAATCTAAATCTTTTAATAAGAATATCCCTTCATCTTCTTTAAAATAAGGTAATTTATTTTTAAAATTATCTACACAGTACATTGCCAATTCAGTTGATAATTCATCTACCATAAAAAGTCTTAATATATGTTCTTTGCTTTTAGTTTTATCAAAATAATTATTCTCTTTTGTAGGAAATGCACTATTTATTTCAAAAGCAATTTCTACACCACTTTTAGGGTTAAAAAACACTAAGGCTGATTCAAAATCTTCATTAAAATCTATATTTTTATTAGCGTCATTTCCACCAAAAAAACCGTCTTTTTTGCCTCTATCTAATGCCTTTTGAATTTCTTTTTTAGAAAGGTTTAAAGAATTGTTAAAAAAGGTAACATATTTATTTGCAAAATCATTTACTTTATTGGCTGGTAAAAAGGCAATTTGTTTACCATTATTAAAATCTAAAAATGCTTGGTATTGTAATTGTAAAGTTTTAATAACCTCATCATCTTTATGATCTAAAAAATTAACTACTCTTCTGCTTTCTATGGAGTTTTTTTCGTCTAAAATTAAATCGGCATTAAAATCTTGTGTAAAGAAAATTCCTGAAAACCACCATTCTTCTTTCCATAAAACTATCCCGAAATAGATAATTGTATCTATTTCGGTTAAAGAATGCCCATTATCAAAAGATTTTTTGGTTAAATTAAACTTTTTCCCTGATGCTATATGCTCAATAAACACATTCTGATCATCTTGTCCTTTATATAAAAAATAACCTCTTATTTTTGGCGAAATATTTAAATAATCATTGTGCAAAGGATGTTTTTTACCTAGTATTTCTGCTACCCATTCTTGCCCAGACAAACTCAATAGTTTTGTTTTTGATGAAAATAATAACGCATCACGATTATCTCTTAAATAACTCAATAAATTTTTATCATTTTTAGATCTTTCTATTATTTCTGTTTCAATTTCTAAAAGTGTTTGTTGCGTGTCTGTATGAAAAAAATAGGTTCTAAACAAAACGGCATCTATCATTTCTCTACCTTTATAAAAATCGGTTTCATTATCAGGCAATGTATAGTATTTTTGTAATACTTTGTTTTCTGGTGCATATTCGTATTCATCTTCTAAAATAAGCATTATATCATTTGCCATTTTATAAAACACTTCTTTATTAGGGTTTACAAATTGCCTGTTTTGAATGGTATTTAAAAAGTACCATATTAAAAATTGAATGTCTTGAATATTAATTTCATCTTCATAATAGTCAGAAGTATTATAAAATGGTAATTTTTTACCGTATAATTCTTGGTGTTTTTTAGTAAATGCTAAAAAAATATTGGTTTCTGAAATTATATCTTCAAAATAAGAAACCAAAAAGCAAGACATCAGATCAATACCTTTTTCATCTAAATAATATGCCAAAACCTCTCCATATTCTAAAAAAAGTACTTTTTTTACTTCATTACAAATTTTTAAGTAATAATTATCTGTAATACAGTGACTTTCATAAGGCTTTAAGGCTGTCCAGTCTTTTATATATATTCTTTTTGCTTTCATTTATTTGTCTAATTTTAACTGATTATCAGTATCTAAAAAGTTTTTATTCGATATTACATTTCTTTCCAATTCTTTTTCGGTTTCTTTTAATGCGTTTCCTGCTACTTTGCCACCTCTTTGGGCTACTTTTTTGTTTTTGGTAAATGTATCTGGTTTCTCTTTTTTTGAAATTTCGGTAGTTACTCGCTCTCCCAACATTGTAAAAATTAATTCCAAATCATCCATATTGTCACGTAGATTGACTTTTGATTTTGTAGGCAAGTTTTTAAATGCTTTATACTCGCTTGGTGTCATACCAAAAGTTGCTTTTGATATTTCGGCTGTTAAAATGGCGTAATCTTTATGTTCTTTTATACCTCTTTCTTTCCATTCGTCTGTAAGGTTTTGGCGTATAGCAATACCTCTTAGTCGTTTATCTATCCAATCTTTTGGGTAGCCTTTTTGCTCATAGAGTGTTTTCATACGTTCTTGAGCCAATTCAGGGTTTTCTATTTCGTCTAAACGCTCTTTTCCTACTTTTGCCAACCATAGTTTAAATGGTTCTGCTTTTTTGGATGGAATAGATTGTATTAAACGAAAAATATCTTTGGTGTTTCCTGCAAGAATTTTCCTTTTTTTACCTGATGAAGTTTGCATTGCTACCTGGGGACAATTTGTCCCTATGTAGGATTTCAGTTCTTCATCTCGCTTTCTTATTTTTTTTAGATAATCAGTTGGGTTTTTACTTTCTGACAATACCTCAACAATATCTACCAATGAATAAAACCATTCGTTATTGTACCAAGTTCTACGAACTTCACTTCCTTGAAATACTATGAGTTTGTTTTCCTTGTCTTTCATAATTTAATTGGTTAATGCTCCACTAAATGCCTTTTGCAATATACTCTTTTTTAA
>DOIV01000068.1 GCA_003511845.1 Flavobacteriaceae bacterium
AACAACAGCACCCTATAATTGATAGAATACCCATAACTAAGACTAAGGTTGAATTTGGTAATTTTTGTTTTTCCATGATGTTGATTGTTAGTTGGTTTTAATTATAAAGTTAGTGATTATTATAATAATATTTAAAATGAATAAAGATAATAAAATTTTATGTCCGTTTTTAAAGCTAAAAATTAAGTGCAAACCTAAAAATCCAAACATAGTAATTAGCGTATAAATTGCAGGGTACATATAGAAAGCTTCTGTAAACTCACCTTTTAGAATGTGCACAATAGCACGTTGCATACCACAACCTGTACACTCTACACCCATTTTTTTCCAAGTACAGGATAACATATTTTTTTCTAAAAAAGAGATGACTCCCATATTATTCTTCTTTGATAATTTTTTCTGTAGTTACAGTACCAAAATCATATACATCATAATTGATGGTATTGCCATTGGTATTGGTCATTTTTAAAGAGTTAATGGTTATTGTAGTTTCGTACAACTCTTTATAACTATTCTTTAATGTCCTAGCTTCTGAAAGCGTATTTTGGGTATTGCTATCTAGGTAATCAATAGTACCATTACCATCAGCATCTTCAGTAGAAGATTCTTGTGCTGTTAGTAACCCATCACCATCATCATCATTATCTAAATAATTTGGTTTGCCGTCACCGTCTGTATCATCATTGGTTGGGTCACCATCATCGTCTATATCCTCATTTTTTGTTATAATACCATCATTATCATCGTCAGAGTCAATATAATTAGGATAATCATCATTATCCGTATTAAGTGTTTTATCTAATTCATCAACACCATCCCCATCATCTTCTGTAAAGACTGTATTTACAATCACTTCACCTGTACCTACCCATTCATTAGTGACTTTAGGAGACGTTGGTGGAATGTTTTGACAGTAATAATCCTTTGTTGGAATCTCATCTAAAGTTCTATAGATAATTTTATTTGCTCCAGTAGAAGCGACATTAAAAGATTCGTTTTCCCAATTATGGGTAAGAAAAGTATCCTCTTTGTCTTCTTCGCCTAATTTAGGACTAGGATCTATCTCAAGTATTAAAGTTTCGTTTTCATTGACTTTATAAAGGACAACATCACCACAGTTTTCAATGTCAATATTGTTGAAATTAAATTCAGGGATGTTAAAATCTCCATCATCACACGATAGGATAGTTATAAGGGATAAAAATAGAATACGTTTATACATATTAGCAAAAATATAAGAAATACGTTACAAAGTGAAATTACTTACTGTTAAATTTGTCTTGTTTTGTTTACTTTTGTAAAATGAAACCAATTTATTTAGATAATGCAGCTACAACACCAATTGATAAAGAGGTGATTAAAAGGGTTACTGAAGTGATGTCAGATGTTTATGGCAATCCATCTTCTGTACATCAATTTGGTAGAAAAGCAAAAACGGTGGTTGAAGAAGCAAGAAAAAGTATCGCTAAACATTTTAATGTCACTACAAGTGAAATTGTTTTTACTGCTGGTGGGAGTGAAGCTGATAATTTGATTTTGCGTAATGCGATTGTTAATTTAGGAGTTAGAAGGATAATATCTTCTAAAATTGAGCATCATGCAGTATTGCATACTATATTGGCTTTAGAAAAAGAATTTGATATTACAGTAAATTATGTGAATCTTGCCAATAAAGGAGAAGTTGACTACAAACATTTAGAAGAATTATTAGAACAAGGTTCAGAAAAGACGTTGGTTAGCTTGATGTATATCAATAATGAACTGGGCAATTTACTAGACCTAAAAAAGGTGTGTACTTTGTGTACAACATACAATGCTCTTTTCCATTCTGATACGGTACAAGCTATTGGGCATTATGTTATTGATTTACAAAAAACACCAATCGATTTTATGGTAGCGAGTGGTCATAAATTCCATGGACCAAAAGGTGTTGGTTTTGCTATTGTTAAAAAAGGATTTGGTATTCAACCACAATTAATAGGCGGAGAACAAGAGCGTGGGGCAAGAGCAGGTACAGAAAATGTACCTAATATTGCTGGGATGCACAAAGCCTTAGAAATTGCAATGCAAAATTTAGAAGTAGATCAAAAATACATTTCAGGGTTAAAAAAATATTTCAGCAGTCAACTGCTTGAAAACATTACTGATATTAGTTTTAATGGATGTTCAGAAGATTTGGTACAGAGTACTTACACCATTTTAAATGTGCGTTTTGCCAAAGATTACCCTATGTTGTTGTTTCAATTAGATTTAAAAGGAATTGCTGCCTCTGGTGGTAGTGCTTGCCAAAGTGGAAGTAATAAAGGGTCGCATGTATTGAATGAAATATTATCTAAAAACGAAGCAAATCATACATCTGTAAGGTTCTCATTTAGTAAATACACAACTAAAAAAGAATTGGATAGAACTGTTGAAGTATTGAAAGGGTTGGTTTAGTAGATTTAAAGTTTTGTTTTAAACATTTTACTATCTATTTACAACTAATTTTCGACTAAAAACTTTATCTCTTTCCATATTTTCGATTGAAATAAAATATATTCCATTTTCTAAATTTTCTAAGGATATTACAATATTTGAATTAATATTTTTATTTACTTGAATTATCCTACCGAAAGTATCATAAATACTAATATTATAATATCCATCTAAATTTAAAATTTTGAATTGATTTAAGGTTGGGTTTGGATAAAGCATAACACTACCATTGTCAAAGTTTTCATCTTCTACATTTAATATATTTGAATAAAAAACTCTACTATCTCCGTTTGGGAGATTAAAACTATTTAACTCATCCCAAGAAAAATCTTTTATATTGCTTAAATTATTTATAATCACGGAATGAACCGATGAATTAGGAACATAAGTGTCAGGTATATTTTGTTCATATACTGCCATATAAGTAATCATTCCTGCTAAAAAATAGATACTTGCTCTTCCGTGAGGTGCAGAATCTTCATATAAATCAGCAAAAGCAATCTGATTAGGAATAATATCTCTCAAAATTTTACTAATTATTGCTCCTACAGGAATAAGTCTTGTGTTTAAAACTGGTCTTGATGTTAACATTAAATCTTGGTAATTTTTCCACCAATCTGTAAAACTTCCAATAGTCTGATTATGAAAAAAATCAATTTCTGTTTGAGTTGGAGGTGTAGGAGGAAATGCATTTGCTAAATCCATTTCTGGCCAATTTCCATAAATATAATATCTTACATTACTTTCTTGTGTGTTTACCCAATCAAAAATAGTTTCAGTTGCTTGTATAACAGATGTATTAGCATCTAAAGGATGTAGGGCATCAGGGTTTTCATGCTGAATAAAATTTGCAG
>DOIV01000013.1:0-1230 GCA_003511845.1 Flavobacteriaceae bacterium
CCTTTATGAAAACTCAATGCCAATGTACTCCCTGCTAATAAGCTCCCAAGATAGATTATTAAAAACTTTAATATACCAACCTGACCTATAACGCTATCCGCAAAAAAGTACAAGGTCAGCATATTGAAAAACAAATGCCCTTGATCTACATGTAGAAATCCAGATGAAAACATACGTAATTTTTCTCCTCTTAAAATTGGTCCGATTTGAAACTTATATTGTTCAAAAAAAACTCTGTCAGAAAACCCTTTTAAAGACACCAATACATTCACTATTATAATTCCGATTACTGCTGGACTCATTTGTTTTAATTTTTTTTCAAAGATAAAATTAATATACCGATATTAGCCAAAATATTTTAAATGCAATTTCTAAGCTTTATACTTGTTTATCTTTTTATTTGGATGTTCTCAATTTTACCATTTAGGGTATTGTATTTTATATCTGATTGTTTTTATTATTTGATTTATTATGTTATCGGCTATCGTAAAGAAATAGTTACCTCAAATTTAAAACTTGCTTTTCCTCAAAAATCAAATCAAGATATAAAAATCATTTCTAAGAAGTTTTACAGGCACTTTGTTGATGTTTTTGTTGAAATGATTAAAGCTTTTACCATTTCTGAAAAAGAAATTAAAAAACGCTATAAATTTACAAATATTGAGGTCTTAAAAGATTTTGAAGAAAACAATAAAAGTGCACTAATCTTAGGGTCACATTATGCCAATTGGGAATGGATCTTCTGCTTAAACTTGCATGTAAAATCTAATGGTTATGCCGTTTTTAAGAAACTTGCAAACCCGTATTTTGATAAAAAAATAAGAGAAACCAGAGGTAGATTTAATACCACTTTAGTCTCTACTAAAGAAATTTTTAAACGTATTGATCATAATTCTAAAAATAAAACTTTATCTATTTTTGGTTTCTTAGGAGACCAATCGCCTAAAAAGGGTAAAGCCCATCATTGGGGATTATTCTTAGGTGTACATACTCCAATAATTACTGGTTCTGAAATGCTTGCTAAAAAATACAATTTACCTGTGCTGTCATTTCGTACAAAAAAAATAAAACGTGGTTATTATGAAACTACTTTTAAGGTTTTGGCTGAAAATCCTAATGATTTTAAAGATTATGAAATTACGGACAACTACCTTAGAGAATTAGAAAAATCAATTTATGAAGCTCCTGAATATTATTTTTGGACACATAAACGATTTAAGCATAAGGAAA
>DOIV01000013.1:1569-3212 GCA_003511845.1 Flavobacteriaceae bacterium
TAGTCTTTAGTCAAATTAATTAAACCACACCGCATAACCTTGTCTTCTTAAAGTCATTGCCAATTGTTCTTCCATTTTGAGTGCCGCAGCTCTTGTTGTTAAAGGATCTATATGATTATAAAGACTAGGTCTAAGATACGAACCGTATTTTTCTACTATATTTGAAGAAAGCTTATGTCCTTTCTTATTTCTATAACCTGTTTTGTGTTGTAAAAATCGTTCTTTAGGAGTTTTACTCGTCATCCCTACATAAAGGCATTGTAATACACCATTGAATTGAGGATTGGCAGTTCTAAACTTTGTGCTTTCAGTAAATACCCGTTTTGATAATTCTATAACATAAATTCTATACTGAAACCTTGGCATATTTATGACTCAAACCACTTTTCAACCATTTCTTTTTCAGGAGAAAAATGTGAATTATGCTCAAATTCATTACTTTCAGCATTATAAGTATAATCATTTTTCCAAATGCTAAAATTAGCAGACAAACTGATGATACTTTCACAAACAAATTCAACTTCTTTATCTGTCATTGTTGGATGGATAGACATGCGAATCCAACCTGGTTTATCAATCAAACAACCTTCATCAATAATTTTATGACGATATTCTTCAGAGGTCATAGTATCTATATGTAGCAAATAATGCCCATAAGTACCTGCACAAGAACAACCTCCTCTGGTTTGAATACCGAATCTATCATTCAATAATTTCACCCCTAAATTGAAATGAAGTTCGTCAATATAAAATGAAAATATACCGAGTCTGTCTTCATGTAAATCTGCCAATAAATGTAAATTATCTATACCTTTTAGTTTGACAAAAATTAATTCATTCATTTCATGCTCACGTGCCAATATCTTTTCAGACCCCATTTTTTCTTTCAACTGAATCGCTAAAGCAATTTTTATGGTTTGTAAGAAACCTGGCGTGCCTCCATCTTCTCGCAACTCAATATCCTCTATAAAACGGTGGTCTCCCCAAGGATTGGTAAACGTAACTGTACCACCTCCAGGGTTATCAGGAACCGTATTTTTATACAAATCTTTATGAAATATCAAAACTCCTGAAGTTGCCGGACCTCCTAAAAATTTATGTGGAGAAAAGAAAATTGCATCTAAGCGTTCTTCTTTATCTTTCGGATGCATATCAATAGGCACATAAGGTGCTGAACAAGCAAAATCTACAAAACAATAGCCTTTAAAACTATGAATCATTTTTGCTATTCTATGGTAATCAGTTCTGATACCTGTTACATTTGAACAAGCTGTAATTGACGCAATTTTAAGCTTTCTTTCTTTGTGTTTTTCAAGTAGTTTTTCAAAACTAGTATAACAAACTAACCCTGTATCATCACTTGGTATAATTTCAACATCAGCAATGGTTTCTAACCATGAAGTATGATTGGAATGATGCTCCATATGTGTAATAAAAACTATAGGTTTAATATCATCTGGAATTGAAGTAAATTCCTTTAAATGGTCACATATTCGTAAGCCTAAAATACGTTGAAATTTATTGATAACACCTGTCATACCAGTACCTTCTGTAATTAAACAGTCATCACTACTGGCATTTACATGTTTTTTAATAATAATACGAGCCTTATGATAAGCTTGTGTCATTGCAGAGCCTGTAAT
>DOIV01000018.1:0-2805 GCA_003511845.1 Flavobacteriaceae bacterium
TTTGTCATGTACTTAGATGATTGCCATAAAATAATAAGTATATTTGGTTTCAAATTTAATTAGAAAATGATAAAAATTAGAAATGTCTATTTATTGAGCCTCATAGTGATTGGTCTTATAGCTTGTACTGATAAACCTTCAAAAAATAAAAAAAATGATATTAAATCATCAGAAGAAGAAGTGTTAAAATCGGATAAAGCAATCCCTTTTGAGGGTATTTGGACTCGGAAGTTTAGTATGGGTGAGGGTAAAAAGCAACAAGTTTTTTATACTGTAAAATCTGAAGGGATAGAATATAGAATGGAAGGTGCTGTGCCTATGGGATATACCATAGAAATGGATACCTTTATAGCAAAAGACAACCGTTGGATCGGTAGAAAAGGAGAAATTTCTTATGTTATATTTGCAAAAAACATAACAAACAATTCAATAACTCTTTATAAACAAAAAGTAGAAAGTTTTGAAGAAGCACTTACTATACCTTTCCCTTCAGACAGCACACGGAGTCAATTTACAAGCTGGAATGTATATCAAAAAAATATAGAGTAAATCAAGAAGTCCTTTTCTCTGTTAAAAATTATTTACTTAATTTTAGCAAACATTTTTAACAGGTCTATGTCAGCTATTTTAGATAAAATTACAGCACTCAGAGAAGAACTCCGTCAGCATAATCACAACTATTATGTATTAGATGATGCCACTATATCAGATTATGATTTTGATGTCAAACTCAAAGAGTTGCAAGGATTAGAAGAACAGTATCCTGAGTTTTTTGATGCCAATTCACCTACGCAAAGAGTAGGAGGTAGTATCACCAAGAATTTTAAGACCGTTACTCATAAAAACCGAATGTATTCGTTAGATAATAGTTATTCTAAAGAAGATCTATTAGACTGGGAAAAACGTACTCAAAAGATATTAGGAGTTGAGCAACTAGAATATACCTGTGAATTAAAATATGACGGAGCATCTATCAATTTAACTTACGAAGGCGGAAAACTACTTAAAGCAGTAACTAGAGGGGACGGATTTCAAGGCGATGATGTTACGGAAAACATCAAAACCATTCGTTCTATTCCGTTGATAATAAAAGAGCACAATGTGCTCGATTTTGAAATTAGAGGAGAAATTATTCTGCCTCTTGACGGATTTTTAAAAATGAATGAAGCTCGTGTAGAGGCTGGTGAAGATCCTTATAAAAACCCTAGAAATACTGCAAGTGGAAGCTTGAAATTACAAGACAGTGCAGAGGTTGCTAGAAGACCATTAGATTGTTTATTGTATCATGTGGTGGCTGATAGAATTCCGTTTAAAACCCATGAAGAAGCATTGGCAAATGCAACAAAATCAGGATTTAAAATACCTAAAACCTTAAAAGTAGTGAGTTCTATTGATGCTGTTTTTGAGTTTATTAACCATTGGGATATTGAACGACATCACTTACCTTATGAAACTGATGGTGTTGTAATTAAAGTAAATTCTTTGCCTTATCAAGATGAATTGGGTTATACCTCTAAAGCACCACGTTGGGCAATAGCCTATAAGTTTAAAGCAGAGCAAAAAAGTACGGTATTAGAATCCATTTCTTATCAAGTTGGGCGTACAGGTGCTATCACTCCAGTGGCTAATTTAGAACCTGTTGAATTGGCTGGTACAATTGTGAAACGAGCTTCATTACACAATGCAGATCAAATTGAAAAGTTAGACATTAGAGTAAATGATACTGTTTTTGTAGAAAAAGGCGGAGAGATTATTCCTAAAGTAACAAGCGTAGATTTAACAAAAAGACCTCAAAACTCTGTACCGACTCAGTATATTACTCATTGCCCAGATTGTGATACAGAATTAATACGACAAGAAGGTGATGCGAAGCATTATTGCCCGAATGAATATGGATGTCCGACTCAAATTGCAGGCAGAATTCAACATTATATCAGTAGAAAAGCACTAGATATTGATGGTTTAGGTGCTGAAACCGTAGCTTTATTGTGTAAAGAAAATCTAATTGCTAATTATGCCGATTTATACGATTTAAAAGTTGAGCAAATCATTCCCTTAGAGCGGATGGCAGAAAAATCAGCAATAAATATGATTCAAGGCATTGAATTGTCAAAACAGATTCCTTTTGAAAAAGTATTGTTTGGTTTAGGTATTCGTTTTGTTGGTGAAACCGTAGCCAAAAAATTAGCCAAGCATTTTAAAAATATTGATAAGTTAATGCAAGCTAGCTTTGAAGAATTGATAGCTGTTGACGAAATAGGAGATCGAATAGCACAAAGTATAGTCGATTTTTCTAATGATTTGGTGAATATTCAACTAGTCGATCGATTGAAAAATCATGGAGTGCAGTTGCAACTATCCGCTGAGGCACTAGAAGGGCAAACAGATATTTTAAAAGGAAAAATATTTGTAGTCTCTGGTGTGTTTACAAAAATGACAAGAAATGAACTCAAAAAATCTATTGAAGATAACGGAGGTAAAGTGTCAAGTTCCATATCTAAAAAAACAACGTATATCATTGCTGGCGATAATATGGGACCAAGTAAAAAAGTAAAAGCAGATGAATTAAAAATTCCAATCATTTCTGAGGATGAATATCTGGAAATGTTAAGAGAATCTCTAAACTGATTATATCAATTAAATTATTAAAAGAATTAAGAAAACAGCTTTCCTTAATGAAAAAGGAAAAGAAAAACTGTCTTATTTACTTTGAAAACAATTTTTTCGTAAGGATAATTAAATAGAATTTTTTTGTTTTGATGATATTTAGAAGAAAGGAGATTGTCAATTTTAGTCTTTAGTCTT
>DOIV01000018.1:3155-7547 GCA_003511845.1 Flavobacteriaceae bacterium
TCTTGCATCTTGTGTCATGCGTCTTGTCGCTAGTTTTTACATCAACATATCCAAACCAGGAATATCTGGCATTCCGCCTTTTGCAGCAGCAGCCATTTCAGCTTCATTAATTTCATTTGCTTTTTCTAAGGCGTTATTTAATGCGATAACAAGGTAATCTTCTAGTTCGTCACTATCTTTTAATAACTCATCATTTATATCAATATTTCGGATTTCTCTGTTAGCAGTAACGGTAACTTTCACCTTTCCATTTCCAGATTCTCCATCAACCAATACCGTATTTAAACGTGCTTTTGTTTCTTCTATTTTTTGTTGAGCCTCTTTAAGCTTTTCCATCATTCCAGATAAATCTCCAAACATAATTTTAACATTTTATTAAGGACAAATTTAGTACATTAGATGTTCATAAATATCAATAAAATGAAAAAAATAACCCTTTTTTTTGATGCTGGTAACCCTTACTTTTGCCACTTCATACTCACAAAACAACATGAAAAACAAAGAAATTAAACCACCTATTGCTGATAAAGCACCTAAAAACTTAGAAAAGCATGGTGATGTTAGGATAGACAATTACTATTGGATGCGTTTAACAGATGAACAGCGTAATGATAAAACTCCAGATGAGCACACACAAAAAGTAAGAGATTACTTAAATGCTGAGAATGACTATTTTGATGGTAAAATGGCACATACCAAACAGTTTCGTGAAGATTTATTTCAAGAAATGAAGGCGAGAATAAAAGAAGATGATGAATCTGTACCCTATAAAAAGAATGGCTATTTTTATATTACCAGATATGAAATAGGAGGGCAATATCCTATACATTCACGTAAAAAAGAAAATTTAGAAGCTAAAGAAGAGGTTTTATTTAATGTAAATAAATTGGCAGAAGGGCATGATTATTATTCTCTTGGCGGAGTGAGTGTGAGTCCTGATAATAAAATAGCCTCTTTTGCGGTAGATACCATAAGTCGTCGTCAATATACCCTACAATTTAAAAATTTAAAAACAGGTGAAATTTATCCTGACAAGATAGACAATACAACTGGTGGTTCAACTTGGGCAAATGATAATAAAACCATTTTTTACACAAAAAAAGACCCTGTTACTTTACGTAGTGATAAGGTTTTTAAGCACGTATTAGGTACTGATACAGCTAAAGATGTTGAGATTTTTCATGAAAAAGATGATACCTATGGAGTTTTTGTAGCGAAAACAAAATCTCAAAAATATATTGTAGTAGGTTCGTATAGTACGTTGACTAGTGAATATCAAGTGTTAGATGCTGACAAGCCTGACGAGGAGTTGCGAATTATTCAACCTAGAACTCACGGATTGGAATACAGTATTTTACATTATAATGGATATTTTTATATCCTTACCAATAAGGATAAAGCAACAAATTTCAAATTGATGCGAACACCTGAAGATAAGACTGGGTCAGAAAATTGGGTGGATATGATTCCGCATAGAGACGATACTTTATTGGAAGATGTTTCTATTTTTAAAGACTATTTAGTGTTGGAAGAACGTACTAACGGATTGAATAAAATTAGAATCAAACGTTGGGATGACACAGCAGATTATTACTTGCCGTTTGATGAAGAGACTTATTCGGTAGGGGTATATGGAAATCCTGAATTTGATACCGAAATTATCCGTTACGGATATAATTCGTTTACCACACCAGCTTCAGTAATTGATTTTAACATGAGAGATAAGTCAAAAGAAATCAAAAAAGAACAAGAAGTTTTAGGAGGTGAGTTTGATAAAAACAATTATGTAAGTGAGCGTATTTGGATAACCGCTAGAGATGGTGAAAAAGTTGCAGTTTCAATAGTACGTAGAAAAGACACAAAACTTAATGAAAACACACCCGTATTGCTTTATGCCTATGGTTCTTATGGATATACCATTCCTGACGGATTTAGCACTACACGATTGAGTTTGTTAGATAGAGGTTTTGTGTATGCCTTGGCACACATTAGAGGAAGTCAATATTTAGGAAGGCAATGGTATGAAGATGGTAAATTACTACATAAGATGAATACTTTTACTGATTTTATTGACTGTGGTAAGGCTTTAATAGAAAAAAAATATACTTCGGCACAGCATTTGTATGCAATGGGAGGATCGGCAGGTGGATTGTTGATGGGAGCTATTGTAAATATGAGTCCAGAAACATTTAATGGAATAGTTGCAGCAGTACCATTTGTAGATGTTATGACTACGATGTTAGATGAAAGCATTCCGTTGACAACGGGTGAATATGACGAATGGGGAAATCCGAATGAAAAAGAGTCTTATGACTATATGTTATCCTATTCACCGTATGACAATGTAAAAAAACAAAATTATCCAAATATGTTAGTAACCACTGGTTTACATGATTCACAAGTACAATATTATGAACCAGCAAAATGGGTAGCCAAATTAAGAGCTAATAAAACAGGTGACAATGTTTTATTACTACATACTAACATGGAAGCTGGTCATGGTGGGGCATCAGGAAGGTTTAATGCATTAAAGGAAACAGCAAGAGATTATGCATTTTTATTAGATTTAGAAGGAATTACAAAATAATTTAAAAAATTATAGTAAATTTGCATGTTATTTTATAATAAGATTTTATAATTTATGAAAAAACATAAAGGGATAACCAATTCAATATTAGATTTAGTAGGCGAAACACCACTAATCAGATTGAATACTATCACAGCCCAATTAGACGGTCAATTCTTAGTAAAGTATGAAGCCTATAATCCTGGGCATTCTATGAAAGACCGTATTGCTATTCATATTGTTGAAGAAGCAGAGCGTAGAGGAATCTTGAAAAAAGGGAGTACAGTTATTGAAACTACTTCTGGTAATACAGGGTTTAGCATTGCTTTGGTTTGTATAATCAAAGGATATGATTGTATTTTAGCGGTAAATTCTAAAGCTTCAAAAGGCAAGATTAATATGCTGAAAGCTATGGGAGCTAAAGTATATGTTTGTCCGCCAAATGTAAGTGCAGACGACCCTCGTTCTTATTACGAAGTTGCTAAAAGGTTACATAGAGAAACAGCTGATTCTGTATATATAAATCAATATTTCAATCAATTAAATTCAGAAGCACATTATTTATCAACTGGTCCAGAAATTTGGGAACAAACAGAAGGTAAAGTGACGCATGTTGTTGTTGCTAGTGGAACAGGAGGTACCATATCAGGAGTAGGTAAATTCTTAAAAGAAAAGAATCCAAACATTAAAGTATTAGGTGTAGATGCTTTTGGTTCAATTTTGAAAAAGTTTCATGAAACTTCAGAATTAGATGTAAAAGAAATTTATCCTTATCGAATAGAAGGATTAGGAAAGAACTTGGTGCCAACTGCTACAGATTTTAGTGTAATAGATGTCTTTGAGAAAGTTACTGATGAATCATCAGCACATAGAGCTCGTGAACTTGCAACTACAGAAGGATTGTTTACTGGGTATACTAGTGGTGCTGTTATGCAAGCAACTATGCAATATGCAAAACAAGGTCATTTCGATAAAGATAGTGTTGTAGTTCTTATACTACCAGACCATGGCTCTCGTTATATGGAAAAAATATATAGCGATGATTGGATGCAAGAACAAGGCTTCTTTGATACTCAAAAATTTGCTCAAGCCAAAATAGAAATTATCAAATAGTAAAATAATTTATACAATTGCTAAAAGAGGTTTTTTTATTAAAACCTCTTTTTTTTTGTTTAAGAAGTAAAATTATGCTGTTAAATATGTTGAAAAAGAGTTGCTTGTACACTTGAATAGCATTAAAAAAAATGGTTATTTTGCAGGCACGTAAAACAAGTGATAATGAAAGATTTATTTGAAAGAATAATAAAAGATAAAGGGCCTTTAGGTAAATGGGCAAAACAAGCAGAAGGTTATTTTGTATTTCCTAAATTGGAAGGACCAATATCTAATAGAATGATATTTAATGGTAAGAAAGTAATTACTTGGAGTATCAATGATTATTTAGGTTTGGCAAATCATCCAGAGGTTATTAAGGCTGATGCCGATGCTGCTGCTGAACACGGGTTAGCTTTTCCTATGGGAGCAAGAATGATGTCAGGTCATACTGCTTTTCACGAACAATTAGAACAAGAATGTGCTGAGTTTGTCAGTAAAGAAGCAGCCTATTTGGTGAATTTTGGTTATCAAGGTATGGTTTCTGCTATTGATGCATTAGTGACCAAACATGATGTAATTGTTTATGATATGGACACTCATGCTTGTATTATTGATGGAGTTCGTTTACACGCTGGTAAACGTTTTGTTTACAAGCATAATGATGTAGAGAGTTTAGAAAAAAATTTACAAAGAGCTACAAAAATGGCTACTGAAAACAACGGAGGTATCTT
>DOIV01000018.1:7961-8711 GCA_003511845.1 Flavobacteriaceae bacterium
TACAATTTCAGATTATTGGTTGATGATGCTCATGGTTTTGGTACGCTAGGTAAAACAGGAGCAGGTGCAGGAGAGGAGCAAGGCGTACAAGATGATATAGATGTTTATTTTGCAACGTTTGCAAAATCTATGGCAGGTATTGGTGCTTTCTTTGCAGCCGATAAAGATATAATTCAGTATTTACAATACAATATGCGTTCTCAAATGTTTGCAAAATCATTACCTATGGCAATGGTAAAAGGGGCTTTAAAACGTTTAGATATGTTACGCACCATGCCAGAATTAAAAGAAAAACTTTGGGAAAACACCAACGCTTTACAATCTGGTTTAAAAGAAAACGGATTTAATATTGGTAAGACCAATACATGTGTAACTCCAGTATTTTTAGAAGGCGACATACCTGAGGCAATGGCAATGGTACATGATTTACGTGAAAATTATGGTGTTTTCTGTTCTATAGTAGTCTATCCGGTAATACCTAAAGGAATGATTTTATTACGTTTAATTCCTACTGCAGCACATACCTTAGAAGATGTAAGTGAAACTATTATAGCTTTTTCAAATATGAGAGATAAGCTAGAAAAAGGTGTTTATAAACGTCTTGCGGCTTCAATGGCATAAGGTTTTATAAAATATAAGATTTAAATTAGAAAAATTCCGATGAGCATCGGGATTTTTTTTTTGCTTTTATTGAAATTGTTTACCTTGCGTACATAATGGGTATAAACGTAATACGTTTATACAATCGTT
>DOIV01000210.1 GCA_003511845.1 Flavobacteriaceae bacterium
CGCTTCATATACTAACCGTTATCGCCAATTAAAATCAGACGTTACAGTTTTCACATAATCCTATTGCCTGAATTTCTAATTGCTCAATTTTATATTTAGGTAAAATTATTGTAGGAAATTTATCTACTTCAACACAAAAGATTATTCCACACCTATTACACTTAAAATGAATATGCTGATGATGGTGTGCAACTGTATCGCATTCTTCTTTACATATAGCATAATTCGATACTGCTCCATTAATAGTGATTTCGTGAATAATCCCCTTTTCTAAGAAAATTTTTATTGTTCTGTATAATGTAATACGATTATATTCTTTTAATTCCTTCTCAATTACTGATAAAGGAATAGCATTATTGTATTTAGTGAAAATTGCTAAAACCTCTTTTCTAAAAGGGGTTTCGCTTATTTTTCTGTCCTTTAATAAATTTGTCATAAAATATTTATTGCAACATTGTTGCGTTTATAAAAATATTATCTATATTTGCAGCAATGTTGCAAAGATGCAGTATTTTAACTTATTAATAAAACAAAAAAATGACAAAATTCAAATCAGTAATTGCAATCTTATTTATGACAGCATTAGTATTAAGTTCCTGCAACAAGGATGACGACCCTGTAATACCTAATGAAGAAGAGGTGATAACAACCTTAAGATATACCTTAACACCAAGTGGTGGAGGCACAACAGTCGTGCTTAGTTTTCAGGATTTAGATGGTGATGGAGGTAATGCACCAATTATAACAGGAGGAACATTAGATAGTAATAAAACCTATACTGGTGCATTGGTTCTTTTAAACGAACAAGAAACTCCTGCTGAAGATATTACAGCAGAAATACAAGAAGAAGATGAAGAACATCAATTCTTTTTTCAAACAAATATTACTGGTTTAACTGTTGCTTATACCGACCAAGATGCAAATGGTAATCCTCTTGGACTTCAAACAACTGTTACAACCACAAATGCAGGAACAGGAACTCTTACAGTAATTTTAAGACACGAGCCAAACAAATCAGCGTCTGGCGTATCAGACGGAGATATTACCAATGCAGGTGGAGAAACTGATATTGAAGTAATATTTAATATTACGGTTCAGTAAAGGAACAAGTTTCAATTAAAAAATGAAGATAACTTCTAATCTAAATATATTTATCACGTTTTTAATACTATTCCCTGTACTCGGATTTTCTCAAAATTGTTCACTTACAATAAGTGGGACAATTAAAGATTTAAACACGGGTTTACCATTAGAAGCAGTAAATGTTTATATAAACTCAACAAGTAAAGGAACTACTACGGATAGTAGAGGTTTCTTTTTGTTTTCAAATATTTGCAAAGGAGAATACCATATTACCATAAGTCATATTGGTTGTGAATCCAAACAAGATTTTGTTCATCTTACTACAGATACTGTTTTGAACCTAACAATGGAGCATTCAATAAACACACTTGATGGTGTTGTAATAACCGCAAAGTCCAAACCCAAAACAACCCAAAACACCAAAACAATAAGTAAACAAAATATTACCGACAATGCCAATGAAAACTTGTCAAATATGCTCGAATCTATTATTGGAGTTAGCACGCTAAAGAATGGTAGTGGTATCTCAAAACCTGTGGTACACGGTCTTTATGGAAACAGGTTGACTATATTGAATAATGGTATTTCTCAAAGCGGACAACAATGGGGCAACGACCATAGCCCAGAAATAGACCCTTTAGTAGCCAATAAAATTAAAGTAATTAAAGGTACATCAGCATTGGAGTATATGGGTTCTAATCTAGGAAGTGTAATTTTGGTAGAACCGAAAAAAATAGAACGAGAACCTCATTTACACGGCAGTGCCAATTACTTCTTTGAGACAAATGGTTTAGGTAATGGATTGAACCTACAATTGCAACAATACAGCCCTACAATTGCTTGGAAAATAAATGCTACTCTAAAAAAAACTGGCGACAGAAAAACAGCAACTTATTATTTGAATAATACAGGAAATCAAGAAGCCAATTTTGCACTGCAATTGGAAAAATCATTTTCCAAAAAATTTAGTACAGATTTATATTTTAGTACATTCAATACTGAATTAGGTGTGCTAAGAGGTTCGCATATAGGAAATTTGACCGACTTAGAAGAAGCCTTAGTGCGAGAAATCCCATTTTTTACGGAAGATGAATTTAGTTACAGCATTGATGCGCCAAAACAGCGAGTGCATCACCATTTATTAAAAATTCATTCCAATTATTTTATAGACGATACACAATGGTTGGACTTTACGATAGCAGGTCAGTTAAATAATAGAAAAGAATTTGATGTAAGGCGAAGCGGACGTTCAGATATTCCTGCCCTTAGTTTACAACAGTATTCCTATTTCTTTGAAGGAAAACATCAAAAAATATTTGAAAATAAATTAAAATTAAAATCAGGTTTTCAATTCAATATTACAGACAATACCAATAACCCTGAAACAGGCATATTGCCTTTAATTCCCGATTATTTATCTTACGAAACAGGTGTTTATTTATTAACTTCTAAAAAAATCAATAAATCGTTTTTTGAAATAGGTTTAAGGTATGACAATGTAAAACAAAATGTTGTTGCCATAAGTCGTACTATTCCAAGAGAAATAGTACGATATAATAATCATTTTCATAATTTTAGTACTTCAGGTGGTTGGATATACTCAGTAAGCAATGATTTTTCCTTTTCTTATAATGTCGGATATGCTACCCGAAACCCTGCAATAAATGAATTGTATAGTAATGGTTTGCACCAAGGGGTAAGCGGTATTGAAGAAGGAAATATAGCCTTACAAACTGAAAAGTCTTTAAAAACAACACTTGGATTTAATGCTAATATAAGTGATAAATTTTCTTTTGAATCATTGATTTACTATCAAAGAATTAATGATTTTATTTACCTTAACCCACAAGATGAAATTAGACTAACAATTAGAGGTGCTTTTCCTGTTTTTAAATATGAACAGACTAATGCTGAAATATACGGAATCGACATTTCAGGAAAATATCAAATAAACAAATCACTAGAAACTAAATTAGACTATAGTTTTATATGGGCTAATGACTTGAGAAATAATCTTCCTTTAATTAATTTTCCTTCAAATAATATTAGAGGAAGTATCGTCTATGAATTTTCAAAGTCAATTGCTGTAGGTAAAAGTCAATTAGAAAACCTGACTATTGAATTGAATAATTACTACGTCTTTAAACAAAATAATATTTTGGAAGATCAAGATTTTGTACTACCTCCAGGTGGATATAATTTGTTAGGTGTAAAAATAGCAACTGATGTACAGTTGAAGAAAACCAGACTTAGATTAACGACAAAAGTGGATAACGTCTTGAATGTAGTATATAGAGATTATCTAAACCGCCAACGATATTTTGCCAATGACTTAGGTGTAAATATTACATTTGGTGTTAGTTTAAAATTTTAAAAACCTATTAAACACCAAATATATTGACCATCTTTCACGAATCAAAACATTAGAAATACAAAATCAAGGAATTAATTTTTATATCGGACTAAAAGTAAAACTGAACAAAGAATTCAAAGAAAAAGGCGATAACAAAGTGTATAGTTAATGGCGGTATTGTACTGTTTTCAGCCTTTTAGTATTTAACAAACTAAGTACTAAACCGAAAATAATGTGCTTCGAAATCCGCCACTAACCATACACAAACCGTTGTGCCTAATTAAAA
>DOIV01000209.1:0-3251 GCA_003511845.1 Flavobacteriaceae bacterium
TTGATTGTTTTATTGGCTCAAATGGGCAGTTATGTGCCTGCACAACAAGTTAAAATTGGTGTAGTTGACAAGATTTTTACACGTGTTGGGGCTAGTGACAATATTTCAATGGGCGAATCTACCTTTATGGTAGAGATGAACGAAACGGCTAATATTTTAAATAATATTTCTGAACGTAGTTTGGTTTTATTAGATGAAATCGGACGAGGAACAAGTACTTATGATGGTATTTCTATTGCTTGGGCGATAGCTGAATATTTACACGAACATCCGTCAAAAGCAAAGACATTATTTGCTACGCATTATCATGAATTGAATGATATGACTGAAACTTTTGATCGCATTAAAAACTTCAATGTTTCCATAAAAGAATTGAAAGACAATGTTATTTTCTTACGAAAATTAGTCTCTGGTGGTAGTGAGCATAGTTTTGGTATTCATGTGGCTAAACTGGCAGGTATGCCAACTTCTGTAATTCACAGAGCTAATAAAATGCTTAAAAAACTAGAGCAAAGTCACGCTACAGAAGACATAAAAGGAAAACTAAAAAATGCCATTGAAGATGATGTACAATTAAGTTTCTTTAAATTAGATGATCCGTTATTAGAAGATATTAAAGAAGAAATTCTAGCTGTAAATATAGATACCTTAACTCCTATAGAAGCTTTAATGAAATTGAATGAAATTAAAAGGATGTTGGTGAAGAAATAGATACTAATTTTCACTAAAAATTAAGCTTCATTATTTCATAAAGCTAATTTCTACTATCTTTGTAATTATTATAATAAACAATTATGCCGTTTTTATTTATCAGTGGAGGAGAAATTTTTGTGATACTCATCATCGTACTTATGTTATTTGGTGCAGATAAAATACCAACTATAGCTAGAGAGCTTGGCAAAGGTATGCGTCAGTTAAAAGATGCTACCAATGATATCAAACGTGAAATTAATAAAAGTGCTGATAGTCATGGGATAGATACTAGCATTGCATCAGACCTTAAAAAAGAAATCAATACTGTTAAAGAAAATATCCAAAAAGGTGTAGATGAAGTTACAGGCCCCATAAAACGTAATCTATAACTAATACCTTTTTAACATCATAATGTCGTATTGAAATGACTTTTCTAGAAAAAATTATCGAATTTGATAAAGAACTATTTATCAAATTAAACGCTCTAGGTTCTGAACCTTTTGATGAGTTTTGGATGATTATAACCAACCAGTTTAGTTGGATTCCCTTATTTTTACTGCTTTTCTTTTTAATTTTCAAGGCTTACGGATTAAAAAAAGGTGTTGTTTTAGTTATTGTAGCAGCTTTATTGGTTACTTTTTCAGATCAATTTGTCAACTTAATTAAAGATTTTTTTGAACGACTTCGCCCTAATAATGACCCTTCCATCAATACCATAATTCGTATTTTAAAAACACCGCATAGTTTTAGTTTTGTTTCGGGGCATTCAACCACTTCTTTTGCAGTGACGCTGTTTATGATTTTAACCTTAAAAAGGTATTATAAATACCCCTTTTTATTACTCTTTTGGCCTTTTCTTTTTGCCTATAGTAGAATTTATGTAGGTGTACATTTTCCTATAGATATTTTTGTAGGAATGCTACTCGGTATCTTAGAAGGTTATGCTTTTTACAGGCTCAGTTTGGTGTTTTTAAAAAAAGTTCACTAACTTTGGAAAACAAGCTACTGTTATATCGTTTATAACCGACTGTTTTTTACTCACCTTTTTAACCAAACTAATTATGAAGAAAATTTATTTTATTTCATCAATACTACTCTTTGCTTTTTTAAGTTCATGTAATAATGATGATATTGGAGATGTTATAGGAGAAATTTTACAAGACGTATTATCAGTAGAAGAAGTTAATCGCCAAATCACAAAAACTCTAGAAGAAAAAGGTTCTTTTAGTTGGAGTGAAGCTAGTGACCATTTACTTTGGAGTGCTTCGGTACATGGAGACAGTATTCTAACAATAGGTTATGGAAATAAAGATGATAATTTTAGACTTAAAAAAAGTCAAAAATTTACTTCAATAAAAGAAAATATTATTCAGACCATTTCATCATCAAAAGGTCTGAATAAAAGCACAAAAGAAATTGTTGTTTATGAAGATGAGGTATTGAATTATATTGATGTTAAAGTAAGTTCACTACAAACCATTAAAGAGCTTCGTCAAAACCAACAAATACGCTATTTAGAACCCATTGGTTTTGTCTATAGTGGTACTATTGCACAAAAAAGTGCTTCTTCTAGCGGATGTAATAAATCTGGTGAAAAAATTAGCAGTTCAGATTACGGAACATTAAATACGGGTGCACGTGTGCCATGGAATTTTTACACCCATAAAATTGATCAGGCTTGGGCGTATAGTAAAGGTCGTGGTATTGGTGTTGGTGTGGTTGATACTGGACTTTCACCTAATCAGCCAAATTTAGGAGCAAAATTTGACGATTATTATTCAGGTAGGTATGTCAGAAAATATGGAGCTTATGTAGATTCTTGGAAATGGTGGAAAACCAAAACCGATGGCCCAAATGATAAATGCGGACACGGTACAAGTGCCTGTGCTACCATTGCTGCACCTAACAATAACAGTTCTCAATTTGTTGGCGTGGCTTATGAATGTAACTTGATATCTTATAGAGGTACAAGCGATGTTATCTTAAACGGGTATCAAGAGAAAAAGGGAGTAGCCAAAGCGATAAAAGCACTTGCTAAAAGAAATGATGTGAAAATAATATCAATGTCAATTGGTTATATTTGGTCTATAGGTAAGATTAAGGATGCTATAAAATATGCCTATGCTAGAGATAAAATGATTTTTGCTGCTGGAGGAACCTCAACAAGTTTTACCAATTGGTATGGTGTGATATTCCCTGCTAACATGAGTGAAACTGTTGCAGTAACTGGTATTGAAGAACAGAATGGTTATGATGAATGTGATACTTGTCATAAAGGGAGTAAAATTGATTTCACTTTTGTTATGGAAAGAGGTAATAATCACCATCAACCTATTTTAGGTTATTATGATGGACAATCTAAATATTTTGGAGGTTCTTCTGTTGCTACAGCTTCAACAGCTGGTATAGCTGCATTGGTTTGGGCAAAGTATCCTTGGGCAACCAGAGCACAGGTACTACAACGGCTAAAAGAATCTGCAAATTTTTATCCTAACAAAAATGGCGATTTTGGTTATGGTAGTATTGATGCGTTGAAAGCTGTGAGAGGGTATTAAATC
>DOIV01000209.1:3624-3823 GCA_003511845.1 Flavobacteriaceae bacterium
AAAAATGTCATTCCTGCGTAGGCAGGAATCCAGACTAGAATAATCAATAGGGGTTTCTTCAAACATATGAAAGGCAAAAAATATAACCCTATTTCACCCGACTAATAGTCAGCCCATCACGGATAGGTAGTAATACTGTTTCAATTCTTGAATCGTCTTTGAGCAGTTTGTTATAAGCTATCAAAGCAATCGTATCTTT
>DOIV01000229.1:0-2660 GCA_003511845.1 Flavobacteriaceae bacterium
AGTAATGAAAACTATATGAGAACACAATTAAAAAATAATGAAAAAGTAGTGCTTATAATTAAAAAGCATTGGTTTTCATTATTTCCATCAATTCGTGGCTTATTTATATTTCTTATAGGGTTTATATTTTTACCTATTATCATTATTTTCCCATTTTTTTGGATAATTTATAAAATAGTTGACAGACATTATAATTTATGGATTGTAACCAATTTAAGGATTATTAATGAGTATGGGGTGTTTTCTGTAAATTCAAAAGAAACACCTTTAGATAAAATCAATAATGTTTCTTATAGAAAATCGTTTTTTGGTAGACTTTTTGGCTTTGGTAATGTTATAATTCAATCTGCTGCAGAAACGGGAGCAACAACACATTTTCTTATTGAAAAACCACAACTATTAAAAGATACTATTTCTGAATATCAAGAAAGGTATAAAAAAGATAAAATCAGCAACCAGTTTCAAAACTTTTCTGATGTTGTTAAAATTACTAACACCTCAACATCTTTAAATATCACTAAAGAGTTAAAAAAACTATATGTTTTAAAAGAAAAAGGAATAATTTCTGAAATTGAATTTGAAAAAGGAAAGAGTAAAATTCTCGATTCTTAAACCAAGCACTTTTTGAATTTAATAAGCTGTTTTTGAATTTAAATTTATTTTTGCTAACTTGGGGTTTTAATCGCTAAACATTGTTTCTTCAATTATAGCATAACTTACTAATATTTAAAATTTTTACTATGAAAAAAATTTACCTGATTATTCTTTTAACAATCTCATCTTTAACTTTTGGACAAAATAATTGTGATGAACTGAAAGCGGAAAATGAAAACCTTAAAAGACAAATTTCTGAAATGAAAAAAATTTTACTAATAACTACATCAATAAAAGAGGTTCAGGTAGGAGATATTAATGTGAAATTAATGAATATTACTGGAGACATTCGAACTCAAACTGTTCAGATAGAGATGCTTTTCACAAATACTGGTATAAATGCAGATGGTTTTACAACAAAAATTAAGTCCATAATTAGTGCTGGAGGTAGTGAAGTTGTTTTAGAAAATGCACAAATTGGGTCAAAATCAGGTAGTTCCTACCTACCATCTTCTGAATTATATAGAAACACACCTTTGAAGTGTATATATACTTTTAAAGGAGTTGTTCTAGAAACATTTATAATTAAGGCTTTTCCTGTACCCTTTCAATATTCTAAGCAAGGAACAAGAACTACTACTAAAGAAGAGATTCTTTTCAATGATTTAACTATAAACTGGAAATAATAACGTACAACTATGAAAAAATTAAGCACATTATTATTTCTAAGCCTTATCTTACTCTTTGGATGTTCTAAAGACGAACCCATAGACGAGCTTCTGTAGATAAAGATGTCTATAAACTCACCCTTGACCTCTCAGGAGCTTATCAACAATATGAAGCTGTAGCTGTTTTCGTTGGTGACGCCTTTACACTTTCTAAAAACCTTTCTTCTGGTCAAGAAGCTCATGAAGTTGGAACAATTATATCCAGTGAGCACTATGAGTTTGAAACCCTTGAAAAATCCGTGTTTGCTATTTTTGGTATTTCAACAAGTTTTTTGGATGAAAACATCACCGAGGATATGACCGTACATATTAAACTCTATTTTAAATCAAAACTTGTCTATCAAGAAGACCTTGTCCTTAAATCTGACCATTCTAATTACCACTATAGATATATTTACGACACTAGAAATAAAGAAAAACCCACTAAAGAATTAACAAAATTTTAAATTATTGTTTAAAACACGATTTACTAACCTTAAAGTATTTTTTTTAACTAAAAAAATAAAAACATGTCAACAGAAACTCCTCAAAGAAAAAAATATGAATCTTTATCACATGGTTTTGGAATCACAGGTTTAATTGTAGCCATCGTTACTTTGTTAACTTCATTTATACCTTGTTTTGGAATTTTCGCCTTTATATTTGGTATACTTGCTATACTAATTTCAGGAATTGGGCTTATAATTGCACTAATTCATGGTCACTCAAAAGGATTAATTATGGGAGCATTAATTACTGCTCTTTTGGGTTGTTCAATTGCATATGCACAATTTTCTGCAATGGAAAGTATAGGTAGTGATGAAGAAACTGAAATGCATAAAGAAATTGAAAAGCAAGATAATAAGAAGTAATGATTACCTAATTATTACTATTGCATTAATATTATTATTTATTCTAGGACTTATTTATGTTGTTACTTCTGAAAACACATTAACTTGTTATTATAAAGAAAATTTCAATATCTCATGTAAGACATGTGGAATTACAAGAGATTTTAAATCTATAATTCAATTGAAATTTAATGAATTATTAAACCCTCTTTCTACAATATATTTTGGAATGCTTAATCTTTTTTTTATGACACGACTTATTATTATAATTTTAATTTCACGAAAAATCAACATAAAAAAAATCATTTATTTTGATATAGTATTAGGAATAATATTATTGCTAACAAATTTTATATTTCATTGCTAGTTCTACCCTGTTTACGAAAATCCTCTAGGATTTACTAAATTTAGTGCTTGAAACACGCAACAAATCTTATACCAAACGATAAGCTAACTTATTTCATCTCCAATAAAAAAAATAATTATCTATTTCTCTTAATTGGTATCA
>DOIV01000229.1:3052-4976 GCA_003511845.1 Flavobacteriaceae bacterium
GGTATCAACTCCGAACCAGACATCAAGTTAGCAATCACTTTCGTTTTCGGAAACTGTTCTAGTATTATTTTAATAAATACTGTTAAAGGTATAGAAAGTATCATACCTGGTACTCCCCAAAGAAAGCCCCAAAACATTAACATGATCAATATAGTAATTACATTAATTGAAAAAGATTTACCCATAAAAATGGGTTCTAAAATTCCGCCCATGATTACTTGAACAAGTGTTATAGTTAAGATAAAAAACAATAAGGTACTTGTAGGGTCTAATTCTACAAAAGCAAATAGTGATAATAATACCACAGAAATTACAGAGCCTATCATTTGTACAAAATTGATTACAAAGGCAAATAAGCCCCAAAAAATAGGAAAACTGACATCAAAATAATAACAAGCAAGCGTAAAACCTAAACCTGTAAAAAAACTAATAATAAATTTTACTTTTATAAAGGTAATGATGTCTTTTTCTATTTGCATAAAAACTTTGACAGATGAAAATCTTTGTCGCAAAATAGTACTGTTTAAAACCTTTTGAAAATTTAAAGATTCTGCCAGCAATAATATCACAAAGAAAAAAGTCATTAAAGTCATAGAAATGGTATTGCCTACAATATCTATTGTTGAACCAAAAGTTTTACTGACATCTACATTTTGTAAATAATGAGATGTAATACTTTTACCTTCTACTCTTTCAATACCAAAAAAACTTTCTAACGGAATGATTAAACCTTCTAATTTAGACTCTGCCTTTTCAAATAAATTGCTTTCTGAAGCTAAAATCTCTTTACTAGACAAGTGTATTACCTCGCCTAGTAATTTAAAAAACACCGCAATAATGACTATAACAATAATAAGGCTAATTGCCCTTGGTATTTTTTTCTTTCGTAACCATCGCATTAAAGGCCAAAAAAGTAAAGCAATAAACATAGAGAAAACAAGAGGTATAAATATAAAAGAAAGAAGGTTTAATACATAGAATACCACTGGTAATGCAATTATAAGTAATAATATGTTGGTTGTTTTTCTTTCGTTCATTTTTTCGTTGTTCTTTTTCTTAAAAACTGCTTTTTTTTTCAAACCTAGCAGGTTTTGAAAACCTGCTAGGTTTCTTATTGAATATACAATTGTCTTTAAATTATCTCTTTTAAGAGGTTTTTAAAAGCACCTTCTATTTATGCAACTTTTCTTTTTTATGCTATTTCTAATAAAAAGTAATTCTTTTTACCACGTTGTAACAAAACGTATTTACCGCTTATTAAATTGTCTATAGTTAAGTTAAAATTTTCTGTAACTTTTTCTTTGTTTACAGAAATGGAATTCTCTTTTAAGGCTCTTCTTGCTTCACTGTTCGATTTTAAAAAGCCTGATTTTTCATTCAACGCCTCAATAATCGCAATTCCGTTTTCGATATCTTTTTTTGCGATTTTTGCTTGTGGCACACCATCAAAAACATCTAAAAATGTTTTTTCATCTAAGCTTTTTAAATCGTCTGCTGTAGATTTTCCAAATAAAATACTTGAAGCCTTAATAGCATTGTCAAGAGCATCCTTACCATGTACCATTGTGGTAACTTCATTCGCTATTGTTTTTTGCAACACACGTAAATGTGGTGTTTCTAGATGTTCTTTTATCAACTGTTCTACCGTTTCTTGATCTAAAAAAGTAAAAATTTTGATGTATTTTTCTGCATCAGCATCCGAAGCATTTAACCAATATTGGTAAAACTTATATGGTGATGTTCTTTCGGTATCTAGCCAGATATTTCCACCTTCAGACTTTCCGAATTTAGTGCCATCTGCTTTGGTAATTAACGGACAGGTAATTGCATACGCCTTACCTTGTACTTTACGTCTTACCAATTCTGTACCTGTGGTGATATTACCCCATTGATCAGAACCGCCCATTTGTATTTTACAATTATT
>DOIV01000234.1 GCA_003511845.1 Flavobacteriaceae bacterium
GTGACCCAAGGGATAGATGCCAATTATCAAGACACGATTAATTATCCCGTATTTGCATTAATATTAATGGATGAAGATTCAGAAAAAAAATAGAAAGATTCTATATTTTTGTTTTGAAAAGTCAAACAAATAGATAAAAGAATGAAATTTTTAACATTTATTGCTAGAATACTAGTAGCAGCAACATTTATTTTTTCAGGTTTTGTAAAATTGATAGATCCATTAGGTTCTGCTTATAAATTTCAAGACTACTTTGCTGCTGACGTATTGAATTTAGAATTTTTGAGTCCGTATGCCTTACAGTTTTCTATAGTTTTAATTGTAGCTGAAATTATGTTAGGTGTAATGCTGTTGGTAGGTTTTAAACCTAAATTTACAGTTAGGAGTTTAATGTTACTAACGCTTGTCTTTTTGTTTTTAACATGGTATTCGGCCTATTACAATAAAGTGACGGATTGTGGTTGCTTTGGTGATGCTGTAACTTTAACGTCTTGGGAGACTTTTTATAAAAATGTCATATTAGTCGCTTTGATTATTTTCTTGTTATTTACAACCAAGCATATCAAAGCTCTATTTAGTAAGCGTTTTGCAAACAGAGTTACATTATTAGCATTAGCAAGTTTTTTATTTGTTACCTATTATGTATTGCATCATTTACCAATTATAGATTTTAGAGCGTATGCTGTGGGTAAAAATATTACAGATGGGATGGTGATTCCCGAAGGGTCAAAGTTAGATGTATATGAGGATACTTGGATATATAAAGTTAACGGAGTAGATAAAACATTTACTACAGAAGAAAAACCTTGGGAAATAGAAGGTGCTACTTTTGTGGATAGAAAAACGAAATTGATAGAAAAAGGTTATGAACCCCCAATTCATGATTTTACCATGGAGTTAGATGGGGTAGATATTAAAGATGAATTATTGCAAAAAGAAAGGCTGGTATTGATAGTGATGCATAATTTAGATAAAACAGACATAAAATTAATGTCAAATATTTTGACATTTTCAACAAAGGCTTTACATGAAGGTTATGATGTTTATGGAATTTCATCCTCAAAAGCAGAAGATTTTTTAAAATTAAAGGAACAATTTAAATTAGAATTTGATGTGTTGTTTTGTGATGATATTGCTTTAAAAACAATGATTAGAGCAAACCCTGGTATTGTTATAATAAATAAAGGAACAATTACAGGCAAGTGGAATGCTAGAGATGCTGATAAAGTGAAATTATGAAATTCGAAAGAATAAAATATTTCCAAATAATAGTAGTGTTGATTTGAGTAATTGTCCCCTTGTGGGGGCTTTAGGGGTGTTAAGCTTTAATATATTTCCTTCTTGAGTTAAGTGAGGATTTGTAAAAAAATAATTATCAAAAATGAAGCAATTATTACTGGTTTTTGTTGGTGGAGGTTTTGGAAGTATGGCAAGGTTTATTCTGTCAAAACATTTTAATTCAACGACAAACGGAATACCTTATGGCACATTTTTAGCTAATGTTTTGGGTAGTTTATTAATCGGAATTATATTGGGTTTGGCATTGAAAAATGATACATTAAATCAAAATCAAACCTTGTTGTTGGCAACAGGTTTTTGTGGTGGTTTCACTACGTTTTCTACTTTTGCTTATGAGAATCACAACTTTTTAAAGTCAGGAGATTTTACTAGCTTTTTCATCTATACCGTAGCTAGTTTTATTTTAGGTTTTGCAGCTGTTTTTTTAGGAATGTATCTAACGAAAGTATAAAGAGGTGAAAACTAATGTAATTCTGCTCAAGAAAATGGTATAACCTTATCTTAAGAGGTGTGTGCTGTAATAAAATAGAAATCCCAATTGAGATAATTCTCAATTGGGATTTTTATATAAAAACAGAAATAATTATTCTTTTACTGGCGGATATTTAGCCATAATTTCTGTTACAAATTCTTTTATTCTTTCTTCTTTTTTTGAAATATTTTTAGAAGATGCTAATGCACCAGTACCCATACCTTGCCATGCCAATTCTTTTTTGTTAGCATCTATCAAATCAATAAATAATGTACCTTCAGTTGAACGACTCACATTATTAAATGCACCTTGGTTAAAACCCATTCCGAAAGGTGAAAACCCACCATAATACCATGGGTACCATCCTAAATAGTTGTTGTTATACACATTTATTTTTTCTCTAGACTTTGTGAAAATATTTACCAATACATCAGGCGTTTTTGATTTTGTAAATCCTTTTGCTAATAAATCAGATTCAATGGCACGTAAAATTCTACGTTTGTCCAAATCAGAAATATCAACTTTATCAATGCCTTTTTTATAAAAAGCAAAAGTTTTAAATTGATTAAAATCTATTTCTCTATCATAATCTGAAGAAACTCTAACTGAGGCACAAGATGATACTATAAAAAGTATCACTAGCGGAAGTAATTTAATTATTTTCATTTTTTTTGAGTTTATATTGTGATTGTATAACAAAATTATAAGACTGCTGTAATTTCTTTAACATCATCAATAATCATGCCGAAAATTATCATTTTTTATATAAGCTAAATCCTTTTGATGAGCTTGTTTTTTTGTTATATCCATATGGACAGTGTCGGCAACCACCCTCACAACAATAGCCTCTTTTTAAATGATATTTTTCTGTAAAGACTTTATAACCATCTTTGCTTAGATAAAAATCTTCTGGTTCTAATTTTGGGCGTTCTTCAAACATTTGATTAAGATATGAGACAAATTTATTACAATTATGACAAATTTAATTTGTTATTTTGTTCCGCAATGAATTTTAATGTAAATAGTAGAAATCAAAAGGTTAATTTCTCATTAATTAATGATGTAGAGTTGATCATTAAACGTGAAGATGAAATTCATTCTTATATTTCCGGCAATAAATACAGAAAGTTAAAATACAATTTAATTGCAGCAAAAGAACAGGGTTTAGATACCTTATTAACCTTTGGAGGAGCTTACTCTAATCATATTGTGGCAACTGCCTCTGCTGGAGCTGAACAAGGATTTAAAACAATTGGGGTTATTAGAGGAGAAGAGTTAGAGACTAAAATTTCTGACAATTCAACATTGTCTTTTGCTCAACAATGTGGTATGCAATTCAAATTTATATCTCGTAGTCAATATAGAGAGAAAATAAATCTTGAATTTATAGCAAATTTAAAAAATGAGTTTGGAGAATTTTATTTATTACCTGAAGGAGGGACAAATCAATTAGCCATAAAAGGATGTGAAGAGATTTTAACAAAAAATGACAAAAGCTTTGATTATATTTGTACGCCAGTTGGAACTGGAGGAACTATTGCAGGAATTATTAATACTGCAAAGAAGACTCAAAAAGTACTAGGATTTTCATCCTTAAAAGGAGATTTTCTAAAAGCTGAAATAGCTAAACTGACAACAAAGGATAATTGGGAACTTGTAACCGACTATCATTTTGGAGGTTATGGTAAAACAGATAATAAATTAATTAAGTTTATTAATAAATTTAAAGAAGAAACAACAATTCCTTTAGATCCTGTTTATACAGGGAAAATGATTTTTGGATTGGTAGATTTAATTCAAAAAAATAAAATAAAAAAAGGAAGTAAAATATTAGCTATTCATACTGGTGGTTTACAAGGAATAACAGGAATGAATAAACTATTAATAGAAAAAGGACTTGTAGTCATCAAATAAGAATGAAGTATATAAAAATAGTAGCAAGCATAATAATTTTAGGTTTTTTAGTGAGTTGTGGTTCTCATAGAAAAGTTAAGAGTAAAAAAACAACTCCAAGAGCTATATCTAAAAGAACTGTAAAAAGAACACCAGTACCTATTGAAGTTCAAAAAATAGAAGAAGCAGATGTTATTCATGCTGATTTGATTCGTAGAAAACCTAATTTGAATAAGAGCACTTTGGCATATATTGAAGAGTATAATGACATTGCAGTTTTAGAAATGATTTCTTATGAAATTCCTGCAAGTATTACCCTTGCTCAAGGGATACTTGAATCTAATAGTGGCAAAAGTAGGTTGTCAGTAAAAGGTAACAATCATTTTGGTGTAAAATGTCATAGTAGTTGGACTGGTGATAGAATGTATCATGACGATGATGCTCGGCAAGAATGTTTTAGAAAGTATAGTCACCCTTTATTTTCTTTTAGAGATCATTCCTTATTTTTGTTTGGAAGAAAGCGTTATGCTGGCTTATTTGAGTTGAGAAAAAAAGACTATAAAGGTTGGGCAAAAGGATTAAAAAAAGCAGGTTATGCAACCGACCCAAGATATCCTAAAAAATTGATTGCTCTAATTGAAACATTCGATTTAGATAAGTATGATGATTTAGATAAAAGCTTTTTATACAGTGGTAAGGTTATGAAGAAAAAAAACACATCTACTAAAGGTAATAAATATGTTGTGGTTGCTAAAGGTGATACTTTGTATTCTTTAGCAAAAAGTAATAGTACTACGGTCGATAAATTAAAATGGTTAAATGGTTTAAAAAGTAATGACTTATCTCTAGGTCAAAAAATATATATTGAATAATATAAATACTGTTTTTAACCAACAAAGGTTTTTCTAATTTCATAACTAAAAAAATAGACATTGCAATCGTATTATCACTAATATAACCTTACTCTTTGAGCGTTTTTTGAATCTGTTTTGCACTTGATCCCTTTTTCATGCTTATCTTTTATATAAATGATAATGACCAAGGCTGGAGCGACAGCAAGTAATAATTGCATTGGCTAACTTTTACTATTTAAAATAGCTGAATGTTTCACCATTTTCTATTTTTAATAAAGATTCATAAATTAATTTGATTACATTTTCAACATCATCTCTATGTACCATTTCTACTGTGGTATGCATATATCGCAATGGCAATGAAATTAAAGCACTTGCCACACCAGAATTACTATAGGCAAAAGCATCCGTATCTGTGCCTGTTGCACGAGACAAAGCTGCTCTTTGAAACGGAATTTTATTGTTTTCAGCAGTTTCTGTAATTAAATCACGTAATTTTTGTTGTACTGCTGGTGCATAAGCAATAACTGGGCCTTTTCCCATTTCACAATGTCCTTGTACTTTTTTCTCAATCATTGGTGTAGTAGTATCATGAGTTACATCAGTCACAATAGCTGCATCAGGCTGAATTCTTTCCGCTATCATTTGTGCCCCTCTTAAACCTATTTCTTCTTGTACAGAATTCACAATGTATAAGCCGAAAGGTAATTTCTTTTTGTTTTCTTTTAATAAACGAGCCACCTCTGCAATCATAAATCCGCCCATTCTATTGTCTAAAGCTCTACACACAAAATTGTCTTTGTTTAAAATGTGAAACTCATCAGGATAGGTAATTACACAACCAACATGAACGCCTAACTTTTCAACTTCCTCTTTAGTTTTACATCCTAAATCAATAAAAATATTATCGGGTTTTGGAGGCATTTCTTTTGCTTTACTTCTGGTATGAATTGCTGGCCAACCAAATACTCCTTTTACAATTCCTTTTTTAGTATGGATATTTACAATTTTACTAGGTGCAATTTGATGATCTGAACCTCCATTTCTGACCACGTATAGCAGTCCGTTATCAGAAATATAATTTACATACCATGAAATTTCATCGGCATGACCTTCAATTACAACTTTATATTTTGCATCTGGATTGATAACTCCGACCGCAGTACCGTAAGTATCTGTAATGAATTCATCAACATAAGGCTTTAAATAATTCATCCATATTTTTTGCCCCTCCCACTCATAACCTGTTGGTGCTGCATTATTTAAATACTTTTCTAAAAATGTTAATGATTTTTTTGTAAGGATACTTTTCTTTGCCATGATTTGAATGTTTTTTACATTTTAATTTGTAAAAATAGTATGATTAATTCAATATTTGAATATAATTATTTCATTTTTTCGTAACAAATTCTATATTTACACTACTTATTTTATAAATTAAACAATAAAAAATGAAACTATCCATCAACAATTTAACAAAAACATATAAAAATGGTGTAAAAGCCTTGGACGATATTACAATTGAAATAGGAACAGGAATGTTTGGTTTATTAGGGCCAAATGGAGCAGGGAAGTCTACTTTAATGCGAACTATAGCTACTTTACAAAGCCCTGATTCTGGTTCTATTACGTTTAATGATATAGATGTTTTAGAAGACCCAATGTCTTTACGTAAAATTTTAGGGTATTTACCACAAACATTTGGTGTTTATCCAAAAATGTCTGCCGAAGATTTATTACTCTATTTCGCAAAATTAAAAGGAATTTCATCTAAAAAAGATAGAGATGCCATTGTAAAAGAAGTTTTAGAAATAACCAATTTATATGATGTAAGAAAAAAACATGTTGCAGGTTATTCTGGCGGAATGAAACAACGGTTTGGCATTGCACAACTATTACTGAATAATCCAAAATTAATTATTGTTGATGAGCCAACTGCTGGTTTAGATCCTGCTGAACGCAATCGTTTTTTAAATGTTTTACGTGAAGTTGGTACAAA